>CAIPFY010000275.1 GCA_903864435.1 uncultured Chloroflexota bacterium
CTTTGCGCGAATTGGTGGTCGCCACCGGGAAGTACCACAGCACCGTATCTGCCGTATCCGGGATGCGGAAGCTGAAGAACGGGCCAGCTTTGTTAAGCGATACCGCGCTAGTGAGCGTCTTGTTGGAAGCCTTCAGGTTCGCGGTATCCAGCGCCCAACTATCCTGTGCGCCGTTGGCAAACACCATTGCGCCGATCTGATCGTCCTCGGTTGTGCCGAAGGGTAGCGTGGTCGAAGGCGACTGATCGAACACCACGATGGAGTCGATCAACAGGCGGCCCGCAGTAGGCAGACTCTTGAGATCAATCGTCACGATATAGGTCTGCGTCGGGTCAAAGCCGAAGAAGGGGCGGAACACGCCGTAGGTAGAGGCGGCCACCGCGCCGTCCGCGTTGTTGAAGTTCTGGCACATACGCAGCAGCGGGTTACTGAGAGGTGCTACGCAGATGTCATACACCGCGCCCACGCCTAGCGCGTTGCGTTCCAGCGTCGTGCCAATCGCCACGCCCGTTCCCTTGAAGGTGAAATAAACGTCCGGTGCGTTGGCGCTGGTCTGCACCACAGCCACCTGCCCGCCCGCCTTCAGATCGGTGAGAGTCGTCCATCCGCTGAAAATGGGCAGCATCTGGGTTTCGGTCACTTCATGCGTTCCCACCAGCAACGGGCTGTCATCAAGGATACCGATCGCGTCAATGGATACTGGTTTCGCCGCCTGCCGCTGGATCACGCGCACATACGTGCCTTCGTCCGGGTCGAGTCCGGTACAGCTCACGACATACGGCGCAGCCAACGTGTTCGCAATCAGATAGCGGTTGTCCACCAGCAGTGAGGTACTCAAACCCGTCTTGGCGTTCGTCCGGCAAGTCACCACATCGGTGCCAATCGTCACGGTCGCCAGATTCTTACCATTCCAATCCAAGCGTCCGGTGCCACCACCGCCCAGTGTCGGGTTGGCTGCGTTCGGATCGTTGGTGATATACAGTTCATAGAAGCCGCCCGTCGCCACGCCCTGCATATACAGTGCGAACGCTTCGGCCTTCATCAGGAACTCGGCGGTATCGCCTACCGTGATCGAAGTGTGCAGCGTGTTGTTGATATTCGGTTCGCTGTACAACGGTGACCACATGCCGGGTGTCCCGACGGTCGCGCCACGATAATCAAAAGCGAAACTGGTATCGTCATGCAAGCCGCTGCTAGGCAGGTTCCCCACCACGCGGATTTCCAGCGAGTTGCCTGTGCTGGTGTTCGCGTTGGCATCCTGCGCGTTATAGGTCAGGTGCAGCGTGCCGACCACGTTCGCATTGAGTTGCAGCGTCACCAGCCCATCTGTCGCCGCGCCGTTGATCGCCGCACACACATCGCCGCTGAACAAGCCGGGCGTGCTATCCACAATCGAGCAGCCCAGATAATCATACGGGAAGTCAGACTGACTGGCGGGGCGCACGAGGCGGAAGTTATCAAGGCGAGCATACGGACGCACACGGAACGTCACCGCCTGCGTGCCGGAGCCGGTGTGCGCCTGCACAACCACGCTCGAAGTCATCGGGGTCGCCAGCGCCGTATCCGCCACCGCACTGATCGTGATACTCCCCGTCCCTTCCGAATCACTGGTATTCCCGGTGCTATCCGAAACAACGAACTTAAAAATCGCGTTGGCACTGCCCGGTACACCGGTATAGAAATCCGGCGGCGGACAGTAAGTGCCGACTGTCTTATTCAATGCGGCATCAAACACCAGCTTTAGCGGCAGGCCGCCGCAGGCATTGGCAGGATCGGGGCTATAGTTGGTCGGAAGCTGAGTAATGGTGAACGAATACGGCGGGAAACCGCCCAGCGCACCATCATCCATATAGAAGCGAATCGGCGCCGGGAATGCCGCCGGATCAGGCGACACCGCTACCGCGTCTTCAACCACGGGCGCCGGATTCAAGTTGCTGGCTGTCACCTGCTTGAATTCATACGCGCCAATATCAATCGCCGCGCCATCCACACGCGGCTTCTTGAGCAAATCCAGCGTAATCGTTCCAACCGGAAGCAGCGCCGAGCTGCCCGCGTTCACGCCAGAACTAATGCCCTTCAACTGGTACGGGTCATTCGGCGCGATGGTCGCGCCGATGAAATCCGAAGCAGGGTCTGTCGGCGGCAAAATAACGGGCAGCCCAACGGAGTTATTGTAGTCTGCATTACTGGCGGAAAAGCTGCAATCGCCCGTCGTCGCGCCGCTGCCGTAAATCCAGTTATAGCGCATCCCGCTGTCATCAAGCTGATCCGACAGGGCGGGGCAACTGGAGTCAAATGCCTTATCGTCGGCAACGCTCGAAGCCGTGTTGTCGAAGAACAAGTTGTTGAAAATGTCCCAGAAGCCATTACGCGCCGAGCCAAGACTGCCCGCCGTCCCGTTTTCGCGGGTCACAATACCACCATACGCGAGGTTGTTCATTGCACGGTTGCCCACAACCGTGTTGTTGATAAAGCGGAACTGCCGGTTTTCGTCCAGATAAACGATTGGCCCGGTATTTCCATTCCCGGAGAACAAATTGCCGATAATCTGAACCGGCTTCGTTCCCACCAGCGGGCTGCCGCTTAAACCCGCATCGTTGCTCACCCGAATGATCGTCGCAGTGTTATTGCCGCTGAATCGGCTGTTATAGATGTTGACCACGCTCTCTTCGATTGTCACCGTAGCAGCGTCTAGGCTGCCTCCGCTATTGCGGGTA
>CAIPFY010000276.1 GCA_903864435.1 uncultured Chloroflexota bacterium
ATGCGGGTGAGCAGCGGCAGCGAGATGACCAGCACCGCCAGCGCGATCACCAGCCCGCCGCCGAATATGGTGCGGCTGTTCTCGGCCTGTTTGTGGCGGAAAGCGTACCAAATGTCCAGCGCCAGCAGCGGCGGCAGTAGCAGCAGATAGGCGTTGGTGGTCATGCCTACGCCTTTGCCCATCGCATCCAGCGCGTTGAGCAGGACGAGCCGCGCCGCCAGCATCAGCAGCCCCGTCGCCGTCGCCGCGCCCACCAAGCGCAGGCTGTATAGCGCCATCACGCCCACGAAGGCGCTCACGCTGATGAGGATGACCGGATACAGCCATTCCGGGCGCATCCAGAAAGTCGGCGTACTGCCGATCCGCAGGACGTGAATATCTTCCCACTCTGCCGTGCCGAATTGCGTCAGGATTCCGCCCAGAATGGCGAACATAAGCAGCACGAAAATTTCTTGCTGGCGGATGCTGCGAATCGTGCGCCACGCGCCCGCCGGAATCAGCGACAGTTGGATGGCAATCGCGGTCAGCATCAGTCCGGTGAAACCAATCGCCAGCATTAGATGAGGTAAGCTCCACGCGGTCAAATCTACGCCGTAGAGTTGATGCCAGACCGGATCAAGCGGGGTGGAGATGACCTGATACCCCGCCGCCAGCGCCAGCAGGCCGAGCAGCGGTTCGGCGCGGAAGCGGCGGCGCATGTCGCCCTTGCCGCGCAGGATGGGCAGCATCGCCCCTAATGCGAACAGGCTGATGAGGCCGATGCTGATGTAGATCAGGATGTGGGGTCGCCACCAGAAATCCTCGCCCAACGGCAGCCCGTACTTGCGGTGCCACACCTCATCCCACGAGCCGCCGATCATGAACAGCAGCCCCGCGATGCACACCAGCGTCGCCAGCACCTGCCGTGCCGCCGCCGTGCGTGTGCGGACTTTGACCGGGCGGGCATCCGGCAGGGCGCTCTTGTAGAAGTACCACACCAGAAAGCCGAAGATCAGCAGCAGCG
Source organism: uncultured Chloroflexota bacterium (assembly GCA_903864435.1). Taxonomy (GTDB): domain Bacteria; phylum Chloroflexota; class Anaerolineae; order Aggregatilineales; family Phototrophicaceae; genus CFX2. The sequence goes on from CAIPFY010000276.1 coordinate 1,004, forward strand.
CGGTCAGCGCGGCGATTCCCGCCACCAGTAGCGGGCCGCCTTTGGCATAGCCACCCCAATGCACCATCATCAGCAGCACGCCCACAAAGCCGGCGATCACCAGCAGGTTGCGCGTCCGTCCGTTCCGCAGTTGTATACCCATTCCATCTCCATCTCCACATTACGCCATCGCGCCGCATTTTCCCTTCGTAGGGACACGGCTCGCGCCGTGTCCGAGTTCAGAGGGTTTTACACTCCCGCTTTCGTCCATTCGTTGTTCACGATGCGCCAGATTCCCAGCGGATTCGCGTTGTGCAGTGCGGGAGGCAGCAAGGCTTCCGGCATGTTCTGGTAGGCCACTGGACGCAGGAACCGCTGCACCGCCGTCATGCCTACCGAAGTGGTGGCGGGGGCGGTGGTGGCCGGGTATGGGCCGCCGTGCTGCATGGCGTGAACCACTTCCACGCCCGTCGGGAAGCCGTTCCAGATCAGCCGCCCCACTTTTTCGCGCAGCAGCGCCGCCACCTGCGCTGCCTGTTCAAGATCGCTCGACTCGGCTTGCAGCGTTCCGGTCAAGTTGCCGTGCAGCGCCTGAATCGCCTCGTTGAGTTGGTCGGTGCTGTCGCAGCGCACGATCAGCGTGACCGGGCCGAAATGCTCGGTTTGCAGCGCCGCGTCATGGATGAAGTCCACGCCCTCGGCGGTCAGGACAGTGTTGGCATAGCGGCAGGCATCGCCTTCTACCGCCGCGCCGCCCGTGAGCAGTTGCACCGTGCCGCGCCCGATGGTGCTTTCCACCGCGCCCGTCAGCCCGCGCTCGATGGCGGGATTGAGCAGCACCCCCGCTTCCCGTGAGGCCATTTTGCTGCGGATGGTTTCGATGAAGGCATCGGCGGCGGCGCTTTTGACCAGCAGCACGAGGCCGGGGTTGGTGCAGAACTGCCCCGTGCCTAACGTGACTGATCCGACGAAACCTTCCGCCAGCGCCTCTGAACGCGCCGCCAGCGCCCCCGGCAGGATGACCACCGGATTCACGCTGCCCATCTCAGCGTACACCGGAATCGGGCGTTCGCGCTTGGCCGCTGTGTCGAACAGGGCGCGGCCTGCCCGCAGCGATCCCGTGAAGCCTACTGCTTCCAGTTTGGGGTGCTGAATCAGCCGCTGCCCGACTTCGATGCTCGTCCCGTGCAGCAGCGAGAACCAGCCTTTGGGAAAGCCCGTCGCTTCGACGGCGCGGTTGAGCGCAGTGGCGACCAGTTCGGACGTAGCCGGATGACCGGGGTGTGCTTTGACCACCACCGGACAACCCGCCGCCCATGCCGAGGCGGTATCGCCGCCCGCCACCGAGAAGGCGAATGGGAAATTGCTGGCTGCGAACACCGCCACCGGGCCAATTGGCAGCAGCATCCGGCGGATGTCCGGGCGCGGCGCAGGCTGGCGATCCGGTTGCGCGGTGTCAATGATTACGCTCACGTAGCTACCC
>CAIPFY010000277.1 GCA_903864435.1 uncultured Chloroflexota bacterium
GGGATGCAGCTTCCAGAATGGGCACGGGACAGCCATCCCTTCGTGCGCTACGAGATCGGCGCAGCACAGGCCATCAGCCGCCGCCGCCGTCTGCTGCAAGCGGCGGGCGCAACTGTGCTGCTGGCGCTGCTGTTCGGCGGTGGCTACCTCATCGCCACCCGCTTCCTACAGGAATCCCCCGGTCAAAACCTGACTGAAAGCGCGATGGCTATCCTGTTCTGGCCCACGCTCGGTCTGCAAATCATCCTCCAAATCGCCGCGCTGGCGCTCACTGCGAACACTGTCAGCGAACAGAAACGCCGTCAAACGTGGGACAGCCTGCGTGCCACCGAAGGCGGCACAAAACTGCTGCTGCGGGCGCGTTGGATCGCCGTCTATTACCGGTTGCGCCCGCTGCTGGCGCTCACGCTCCTCATCCGCGCCGTCCTCATCCTCGGCATCCTGTATGACCTGACTGCCTTTCAGGGGCGCTATATTGATCTGCTGGTGAACAACATCACGCCCGATGTTTCGCCCGTAGTAGGTGTGTGCTTGCTGGCCTTCGTGATGAGCGCCAGCCTGCTACTGCCGCTAACCAGCGTGGGCATGGATGCGGCGGTGGGGCTGCTAATCTCGGCGCTAGTGCAGGGGCGGGTGTATAGCATACTGGTGCAGATTGTGCTGGTGATTCTGCGCCTGCTGCTGCTGGCGGTGCTGTTGATCGCGGTCACGCAATTCACCCTCGGCACGCTGCCGCTGGATAGCGCCCCCGCGTGGTTGCTCATAGGCGGGTTCGGGGCGGTGGGCGATTGGGGGCTGTCGTTTTTGCATCTGGGCTTCTTCAGCGAAATCTGGGCAATTGTCCCTTTCGGGATACTGCTCGGCGTGGCGCTGATGGGCTTCGCGCTGGCGCAGTCGGCCTTCAGCGAATGGCTGTTGGCCTTCGCCGTCCGCCGCGCCGAACAGATCGGTTAATCTCCGTCACCCAGTCGCACAGCGGGCGTTGGGCGAAAAATCGGTCAAATCCTTTTATAATGAAGGCTGTGCGTTTCTGATCCACAGGAAAGGCTTTTTGACGTATGCGAAAACTGTTTATCGGCACACTCTTACTGGCGCTGCTGGCCTTATCGCTCCCCCTCACCACCGCCCACCCCGCAGCGGAAACCGGCACATCGCCCCTCGCGGCAGAACTCGACGCAGGCGTTCTGGTCAAATGGATGCAAATGCTGTATGACCGCACCGAGGCCGAAGCGGTCAACGCGCCCGCCGCCTCACGCTTGTACGCCTATGCCGGAATCACCGCGTTTCAGGCCATTCTCCCCGGCATACCCGAAGGCATCTCCATGAGTGGGCAGTTGTCCGCCATGCCGGATACCCCCTTCCCCGAAGAAGAAGGCGTTTACGACTGGCCGGCCTCCGCGAACGCGGCAATGGGGGCGGTCATCAAAGAACTGTTCAAAAATGGCACGCCGCAAACCCTGCGTGACATCAGCAATTTGCAGGACAGCCTGACCGCCTCCCGCGAACGCGCCACCAGCGCCGACATCGTGGCGCGTTCGGCACGGTATGGTGAGGCCGTCGCCGCCCCTATCATCGAGTGGATTAACAGCGACAACTACGCCGAAACCCGCGATATGCAATGGGAAATGCCCACTGGCGACCCGTCCCTATGGGTTCCCACCGCGCCGGGGCAGCAGGCCGTCGAACCGTTCTGGGGGCAAATCCGCCCGTTCGCGCTCTATGACCCCAGCACCTGCAACGTCCCGATGAACGTTGATTTCTCGACAGAACCGGACTCGACCTTCTACCTACAGGCATTGGAAGTCAAGACCGTCGGCGATAACCTGACCAACGAACAGAAGGACATCGCCCGCTACTGGGTGGATACCCCCGGCGACAGCGGCGCACCCGCCGGACACTGGGTACTGATCGAGAATCAGATGGTAGACCGGCTGGATTTGAAGTTGGATCGCGCCGCCATGATGTACGCGCTGGTTGGCACGGCGCTGGGCGATGCCTTCATCTCGGCATGGCGTACCAAGTACGAGATCAACCTGATTCGCCCTGTCACCTACATTCAGGAATACGTTGATCCCAACTGGCAGTCGCTCATCGCCACCCCCGGCTTCCCGGAATATCCTTCGGGGCATTCGGTGGTATCCGGCGCGGCGGGAACCGTCCTCACACGCATGTTCGGGCAGGTAGCCTTCACCGATCGTTCGGGGCGCAAGCACGGCTTCAAAGATCGCTCGTTCACCTCGTTCTGGGCAGCCGCGTCCGAAGCCGCCATCTCGCGCATGTACGGCGGCATTCACTACCGCGCCGCCATCGAGAACGGCCTCGATCAAGGGCGCTGCATCGGCAATCAGGTGGTTGATTATGTGCTGCTGCGGTCAGTGCCGCAGGGCGAATAAGCGATAGGCACACAAATGCCACCAGCACGCACTTGCTGCTGGTGGCGTTCACCATCCGCGAAACGACTTACAGCGCCTTGCTGGAGATGATGAAGCTGGCGGTGGCCGCGTTGGTCGCCAGCGGGACGTTATGGACGTTGCAGATGCGCAGCAAGCCCTGAATGTCGGGGTCATGCGGGTTGGCGGTCAGTGGGTCTACGAAGAAAAAGACCGCCTCAATCTTGCCTTCCGCCACCTGTGCCGCAATCTGCGCGTCCCCCCCCATCGGCCCCGAAAGCATCTGCTTCACGTTCAGGCCGCACTTATCGCGCAGCAATTGGCCGGTGGTGCGGGTCGCCACCAGTTCATAGCGCCGCAGCACGTCTTTATGCTCCATCGCAAAGGCCACCATATCGGCCTTCTTGCCATCGTGCGAAATCAACGCCAGCGTTTTCGGGTTCGGGTCGGTCATGACTGTCCTCTTACACGGGTCAAAAAGGCGGTTGAAAGCAATTTGGGCGGTTGAATCCGCCGCTGGCGCAGGTTCAGGCTGATCGCTTCGGCATAATGGCCTTCTAGCTGCGCCATGATCGCGCTCCACGGACGTGCTTCGGCATAGGCACGCGCCGCAACGGACATCTGCCGCCGCAGCGCGGGGTCATCCCGCAGGCGCAGCACTGCCGCCGCGAACGCTGCCGAACTTGGCTCACAAATGTAACCCGTTTTGCCTTCTTCCACCAGATCAACCACGCCGCCCGCGTTCACCACCACCGCTGGCAAGCCGGAGGCCAGCGCCTCCTGTACCACCTGCCCGAAGGTTTCGCTGGGGCCGGGGAAGCAGAACACATCCGCCGCCGCGAACGCATCCGCCAGTTCTTCGCCATACAGGTAGCCCATGAAATACGTACCCGTCCCCGCGAACTGGCGCTCCAAATCCTCGCGCAGCGCCCCGTCCCCGATGATCGTCAGCGCCACGCCGGGAGTACGCGCCACCTCCAGCAGCAAATCAACCCGCTTTTCATGCGCCAACCGCCCCACATAAACACACAGCAGCGCGTTCGGGTCGCGCCCTGCCAGCAGCCGTTCGCGCCAGCCCTGCGAACGACGGGCAGGGGTAAAACGAATACTGTTCACCCCGCGCCCCCAACGTCGCAGCCGCCGGAAACCCCACCCCTGCAATTCGCGCAATGTGGAATGAGACGGAACCAGCGTGAGATGACAGCCATTGTGGATGAAGCGCAGCCAGTCCCGCGTGGGACGGGATAGGAACGAATACCCGTAGTGATGCGCGTAAGCCGGCAAATCAGTCTGGTAGTTGGCGATCACCGGAATGCCGCGCCGCCGTCCGGCAAACATCCCGTTGGCCGAAAGTACAGCCGGGCTGAATAACTGAATCACATCTGGTTTGAAGCGATCCAGCGCATTCCCAATAATCAGGTTGGGTAGCGCCACACGGGTTTCTGGCGCGCCGGGGAAGCCAAAAGACGGCAAACGCACGACATGCGAACCGCCCACCATCTCAGGAGCCGTATCGGGAGCGAATACCAGTACCTCGCGTCCGGTCTGCTGAAGGTGCCGCAGCGCCAGAAAAGCGGTCTTGGAAACCCCATCCACCTTCGGCAAAAAGGACTCTGCAAAAATAGCAACTCGTTGAATAGGGGCGGGAGAATCTATCGTGGAATGGGTCTCGGCCTCGATGCCAAAAAGCCTTTCGGCCTGTTCTGGCTCTATGCGGCTGAGCGCATTGAGCAAACGTGTGGCGTTCATCATTCACCTCCCAATCTGCCTGTAGCAATCTAACCGCAAATCCATTTGGGACTTCCACTATTCATAACACAGGGGAATAGGAGAAGTCACGGTTAGCCCATATTCCCTAACAGGTCGTTAACGCGCCGCTAAAAGTAACCCTAACAGTGTTAAGCAAATGGCTTTGCGTGGATTGGCATTTCAACAGGTGAACAGGTCGTTCACACTTACAGGAAGAACATACAGCACAACACAACAGGCAGCCCGAAAGCTGCCTGCTGTGCTGTCTATATGCGATTGTGGAACTACGCTGGCTGATGCAGGCCGACCTTGTTCCCTTCCGTATCCCGAATCTGAGCGATGAACCCTTGCGGGCCAATATCCGTTTTGGGCATCAGGATTTCGCCGCCCGCTTCCGCCACGCGGCTCAAAACCGCATCCAGCCCGTTACCTACATTCAGATAGATCACCGAACCCTGCTCACTTGGTTGATAGTGCGGCATCAGCACAACCGCACCGGCCACTGCCTCTTCATCGGCGCTGAAAATGCCGTGTGGCATCCCCATAAAATGCTCCGTTCGCAGCGGTTGCTCCAGAATGGCGTTGTAGAACCGGACAGCACGATCAAACTGAAGGGCGGGGATTTCAAACCAGTTGACTGCATTACGCATGTTGACTCCTCATGGATCACATCACTCAGCGATACCATCAGAATAAAACCTGCGTGTGACACCATTATGGCAACAGTGAAAAAGCATTTTCGAGTTTGCGATTCAGGGTTGATAGAGTTGCACGGTGGCCGCTGCCAGCACCGCGATCTGTGCCTTCAACGAGGCCGGTTCCAGCACGCGCACCTGCGCCCCCCACCCCAGAATCCAGCGCAACACATCGTTCTCCTGCCGCACCTGAAATGTGACCATCAGCCCGCCGTCCGCCTCTGCATAGTCCACCGCGAAAAACGGTTGCTCCTCACGCACCCAGCGGGCAATCGTCCCCGAACACCACACACGCACCCGGATTGAACGCATATCCGATTCGCGCACGCCAATATCGAAATCCGCCGGACGGGTGAATCGCTTCGGGAGTACCTGAAGGCGATCAATCCGATCAAGCCGGAAGTTCCGCACATCATGGCGCAGATGACAATACGCGGACAGATACCAGACTCCATCCACCGACACCAGCGCATAAGGATCCACTTCGCGTTCGGTGGACTCACCACCTTCGGCTCGCCAGCGCGAGACATACATCAGCCGCAACCGCTGCCGTTCCAGAATGGCCCGCCGAAGGTGCTGAAGCCGTTCGGTCAACGCAGGATCAACCACCGGGTTCATCGCCACGAAATGCAAGCTCTGCTTTAAGTCCGCCACAGCCGTTCGCAAGCGATCGCTCAAAGCCACTTCCAGTTTGGCCGCCGCCGATTCAGCCACCCGCTGATAGGGTCGGTCAAAGTTCTGCCGCATAAAATCCGCGCCCAGCAACAACAAGACCGCCTCATCGGAACTGAAACTCAACGGCGGCAGGAAATAGCCTTCCATCAGCGAATAGCCGCGTCCCGCCTCCGATACCACCGGCACCCCCGACTCAGCCAGCGCCTGCATATCACGGTAGATCGTGCGCTTGCTAATCTCGAAGGTGGTAGCCATATCTTCCGCACGCTGCCACCCATGTGCCTGCAATTCCAGTACAATCGCCAGCAGCCGGTCGGTTCGATTCATGACAGCACCCACTCCTTCTTGGCTGTTGTTGCGCGGCGGATACACATCTGCCACAATCGGGACAATCTAGACCAACCCGCAGAGGACACCATGCGCCACACCGTCTTATTGTACAATCCTGTTTCCACTTCCAAAGGCAAACAACGTCTGCCGCTGTCGCTGCTGGCGGTGGCGGCGGTCATCGCAGCGGATTACGATGTCGAGTTCATTGATGGCAACCTGATGGACGACCCCGCCGCGCAAATCATCGAACGCGCCCGCGCCACCCAAGCTAAACTGCTGGCTGTGACCGTCATGCCGGGGCCGCAACTCCGGCAAGCCATCCCGGTGTGCAAGCAGGTGAAAGCCGCCCTGCCCGACCTGACCATTCTGTGGGGGGGCTACTTCCCCACCCAACACTACGAAGTCATCCTGCAAGATGGCAGCGTGGACTATGTGATTCAGGGACAGGGCGAAGCGCCGTTCCGCCAGTTCGTAGACCGCATCCATCACGGCGGTTCGCTCACCGATATTCCCTCGCTGGCCTACGCCGAACACGGCGCGGTACACGTCAACCCGCGTGCGCCCAATGTGCCGATGGACAACCTGCCCCTCATGCCATATGACCGCCTCGATGTCAGCCGCTACGTGGGCAACACCTATCTGGGCAACCGCGTCCTGAACCACAACACCAGTTTCGGCTGTCCGTTCGCCTGCAACTTCTGCGCGGTGGTGGCGCTGGCGAACCGCCGCTGGTTGCCCGAAAGCGCCGAACGGGTCGCCAACATCGTCACCCACATGCAGGACAAATGGCACATCAACGGCCTCGAATTTCACGATATGGATTTCTTCGTCAAAGAAGACCGCACCGCCGAATTTTCCGAGCGCATCACCGGCAAAGGGATTCAGTGGTGGGGGCTGGGGCGCGTGGATACGCTGATGAGCTACAGCGATGACACATGGGCGAAGATGCAGCGCAGCGGCGCGAAGATGATTTTCATGGGCGCAGAAAGCGGCGACGATGAAACGCTCAAGCGCATGAACAAGGGCGGCAAATCCGGCACCGAGGTCACGCTGGCGCTGGTGGAACGCATGAAGCACTACGGCATCGTGCCGGAGCTTTCGTTCGTGATGGGCAACCCGCCCGACCCCCGCGCCGACATCGAATCCACCATCCAGTTCATCCGCAAGATCAAGCGCATCAACCCCGCGACGGAACTGGTGCTGTACATCTATACGCCCGTGCCGCAGGAAGGCAGCATCCTGCTGGACGAAGCCACCAAACTCGGTTTTGCCTTCCCCAAGACCCTCGATGAGTGGGCCAGCCCGGAATGGGCGAAGTTCTCCATGCGGCGCGACCCCGGCACACCATGGTTCAAAGACTCGGTGCGCACCCGCGTCCGCAACTTCGAGTCGGTCATCAACGCCTACTACCCCACCGTGACCGACATGCGGCTACAGGGACAGTGGCGCAAGGCGCTCCAGATGCTCAGCGGCTGGCGCTACCGCATGGAATACTACCAGTGGCCTTATGAACTGAAGGCGCTCCAACGGGTGATTCACTACCGCCGCCCGGAAACGACAGGGTTCTAAGGGAAAGAAACAAGAAGACACGGCTCGCGCCGTGTCCTGTCCTGTGTGGTCTCAAAAAACATGTGGCAAAGAAGGCGCTGTCAATTTCAGCAGCGCCCCCCGTGTATAAACGTAGTCGTTAGCCGCAGTCACCTGTCAGCGACAAATACCCCGCCGACAACCACCCTTGCTGGTTGCCGAACACCACTTGCAACCAGTCACCGGAACGCGCCGAGGCGTTCAGCGCCGCCTGATACGGCACCTTTGCCAGTACCGCGCTGTTGGTGTTCGGTTCGGCACGCAGGTTCAGGGTGTGCGTGGTGGTCACGCGGCAC
>CAIPFY010000278.1 GCA_903864435.1 uncultured Chloroflexota bacterium
CGAGTCCTTAGCCAGCCAAAGTCAGTTGGAGGAGAAAAGCCAGTTCTCCACGCCCAACGCCTTCAGCAAGGGGACGAATACCTCGGCGGCCATTTTCGTCCGCGACAACATTTTCATTCGCTACTATGTGCCGACGTTCTCTAGCACGACGGGCGAACCGCTGACACAGCTGGCTCCCCCGGTCTTTGAAATACTGGATGCGTCGCTGGCGTCATACACACCGCCGAGCTAAAGGGCATCACGAATTGGTTTTTGCGGGGCGGCTATCATCAAGCCGCCCCTTTTTGTTTCCATCGGCCACCGCGTTACCCCTGCGCTTCCAGAATCAGCGCCGCGCCCACCATCAGCGCAGGCAGCGCCACCGCCCCGCCCTGCACCACGAAGGTTTGCCCGCTGAACACCTCTCGCAACCGCGCACCGTCCGCCAGCCCCGCATGGGCGACCGGCAGCGGCGCAGCAGGGCGCATTTCCGGCCCGCGCCAGCCGATGACCAGCAAGCGTTGTTCCGCCGCCTCGCGCTGATAGGCCAGCAAGCCGCCCTCCGCCGCAATCATCTGGAAGCCACCATGCCGCAAAGCGGGCGCTTCCCGTCGCAACCGGATGAGCCGCTTGTGATGCTCATGCAGATCGTGATCCCATGTGTCCTCATCCCAGCGCATACAGCGGCGGTTATCCGGGTCGCGTGCGCCTTCCATGCCGATCTCGTCGCCGTAGTAGATGCACGGCACACCGGGGAAGGTCATCAGCAGCGCCGTCGCCAGCTTGAGCAGCGGTTTGCGCCCGCCGATCAACATGAGGATGCGCGGGGTGTCGTGGCTGCACAACTGATTGAACTGTTGTTGCGTGATGGCGTAGGGGACGGCTGCCCGGAAGCGCGTCCACTGTTCGGCAACGGCCTCCGCTGGCAACGGCTGCGGATGATCCAGCGGGTGAAATATCGGCGCAGCCGGGTCGCGCAGCCAGCGCCACACGGGAATGCTGAACCCCTGATAGTTCATTACCGCGTCCAACTCGTCGCCCTGCAAATGCGGCGTGCCGTCGAAAAAGTTTTCGCCAAACAGGTACGCCTGCGGCTGATCGTCTTTCACAGCGCGGCGCATCTCGCGCCAGACTTCATGCGCCATCTGCACCACGCCCTGCCGCGCCGTCATATTCGCCACGTCCAGCCGCCAGCCGTCAATCCGGTACGGGGGGCGCAGCCAGTAGCGCATGACCGAGTCCGGCGCACGGTACATGGCATCCCGCAGGCGCTGGCTGGCGTAGTTCAGCTTGACCAGCGAACGGTGTCCTAGCCAAGTTTCGTAGTCGTCGGGATGGTGGTGGAAGGTGAAATACTCGGCGGTGGGCGCAGCGGGGTCGGCCTGCGCTGCCAGAAACCAGCGGTTGTGGTGGCCGCAGTGGTTGGGGGTCACATCCAGTATCAGGCGCATCCCCTCCTCATCCAGCGCGGCGCGTAAAGCCGCCAACCCTTCGTCCCCGCCCACATGCGGGTCAACCTGTTGATAATCCACGATGTCGTAGCGGTGGTTGGTGTGGGCAGTGAAGATCGGGTTCAGGAAAATTCCGGTCACGCCCAGATCGGTCAGATAGTCCAGCTTGTGCGCGATTCCCTGCAAATCGCCACCGTAAAAGTCCAGACTGCCACCCTCTTTCCATGCCAGCGGCGGCAGCCCCCATGCGCGGCGCTGCGTGCGAAAGCCGGAACGCTCCCACGCGCCCTCCGGCACATCGTTGGTCGGGTCGCCGTTGTAGAAGCGATCCGGGAAAATCTGGTAAAAGACGGCATCCTCCAACCAGTCGGGCGCTTCAAAATCCGCGATCAGCTTGAAGTCGCCGCTGTCGGGGCTGTCGGCGCGGCTGACTCCCTGTGCGTTCAGCCACCAGCCTTCTTCGGCGCTGACGATGAAAAAGCGGTAGGTGAGCGTGGGCATGGTCACGGGCAGATCCGCCACCCACCACGCGCAGGCCGCGTCCCGCCGTTCTTCGCGCATCGGCTCTAGGTGCTGCTCGCCGTCCGGCGCGGAACGCAACACGATGCGCACAATGGGCGCATTGGCTGGCACGCGCAACCGGATTTGCACGGTATCGCCCAGCGCGGGCAGCGGTTTGGAGACGTACAGCGCCGAACCGTCGTGGTGCAGACCGGCTGTCCATTGGGGGGGGTGAGCATTCATCGGTTATCCTTGTGGGAATGATCGCCGCGCTCCCCCCGCCAGCCCTGTGCGGGTGGGGGGAACGCGGCGCGTCTATCGTGAGGTCAAGCGGCGGCACGGAACTTATTCAGCTTCGGTGACTTCGGCTTTAGGCCAGCGCCCGTACAGCTTGGTCAGATAGGCCAGTCGTTCGTGGGCGGGGTGGTTCAGCCATTCGGCGGTGAAGCGCCAGCCCCAGTTGCCGGACTCGCGCCCCGGCGTGTTCATGCGGGTGTCCGCGCCGAAGCCGAGGACATCCTGCATCGGCACAACGAAGGTGTGCGCGACAGAGGCCATGCCCATGCGCGTCAAATCCCAGTGGATTTCCTGCACATCGCGCCCCATGTACTGCGGCAGGTAGCTGCGAATGTCGTCGTCGGCCTCGCCACTCATCCACCAACCGAGGGTGGTATTGTTGTCGTGCGTGCCGGTATAGACCACGCAGTTCGGGGTGTAATTGTGCGGCAGGAAGCTGTTTTCGCCGCCTGCGCCGCCGAACGCGAATTGCAGGATTTTCATCCCCGGCAGCCCCAGCCCGTCGCGCAGGGCGATCACGCCTTCGGTGATTAAGCCCAAATCTTCCGCGATAATCGGCAGATCACCGAGTTTTTCGACCACCACATTGAAAAAGTCAAAGCCCGGCCCCGGCACCCACTGGCCTTTCTCGGCGGTCTTTTCGGTGGCCGGCACTTCCCAGTAGGCTTCAAAGCCCCGGAAGTGATCCACGCGCACGATGTCCACAACAGCGAGGGTGGCCTTGATGCGGTTCAGCCACCACTTGTAGCCGTCCTGCTTCATCTGTTCCCAGCGGTACAGCGGGTTGCCCCAACGCTGTCCGGTGGGGCTGAAGTAGTCGGGCGGCACACCGGCGATGACCGTCGGGTTGCCCGCGTCATCGAGGAAGTAGCCGTCGCGGTTCGCCCACACGTCGGCGCTGTCGTGCGCCACGAAGATCGGAATATCGCCCACCATGCGGATGCCCTTGCTGCCGGCATACGCTTTCAGTTCCAGCCATTGAGTGAAGAACAACCATTGCTTGAACTTTTGCTCGGCTACTGCGTCGGCGTAGGTTACACGCGCTGCCGCCAGTGCCGCCGCCTCGCGCAGCGCCAAGCCCTTCGGCCATTCCACCCATGCCTTGCCGCCGTTGGCGGCTTTGAGCGCGGCGAACAGGGCAAAATCGTCCAGCCAGTAGCTCTGTCCGGCGCACCACTCGTCGAAGGCGGATTTTTGCGCGGCGGTTGCGCTGGCGGCGAAACGAACATAGGCTTTCGCCAGCAGCGTGTTGTGGTAGGTGATGACGTTCCCGAAGTCTACGCTGTGAACGGAGAAGTTGGGCACGGCGGCCAGTTCGCCAGCCGTCAGCCAGCCATCCTGCGCCAGCCGATCAAAGCTGATGAGCAGCGGGTTTCCGGCGAAGGTCGAGAGCGATTGATAAGGCGAGTCGCCGTAGCTGGTCGGCCCTAGGGGGAGTACCTGCCAGATGCTTTGTCCGGCCTCGTGCAGCCAATCCACAAAGTGATAGGCCCATTCGCCCAGATCGCCCACGCCGTAGCGTCCGGGGAGCGAGGTGGGGTGCAGCAGCACACCGCTGGAACGGGGAAAAATCGAAGCGTTGGTCATGGGACTGTCCATTCTGTCATTGAACGGTTGGCATATCCGTAAAGTTACTGACTATTTTACCAAACGCAGCGCCGATTGTGCCGTTAGCTTTCCAGCAGGTAGCGCGTGGGCAGGACGGTTTCTTCCACCCCGTTCGCCGTGCGCTGGATGCGGTAGCCTTTGGCTTGCGGGCGCGAGCTGACCACTTCTACCAGTTGCCCGTCGCGGTAATGCCCCGCCGCGCCGTCGTCATAGGCCACCCCGTCCGGCATTTCGCCGCCGCCAATCCGCGCTTGATAGGTGGGGCGACGGTTGGCTTCGCCATCGTAGTGCGGGGTGGCGCTGCCCTTCAGAATGCCCAGACACGGCAAAGCAGTCAGCGGCCCCGGAATCGAGTCGGTCAGGCCGTACTCGAACCAGCAGATGCAACCGGCGCTCATGCCACTCAGGATGCGCCCCGCATCCAGCGCCTTCCGCAGAATTGCGTCCACGCCCCACTCGCGCCACAGCGCCAGCATGGACTTGGTGTTGCCGCCGCCCACATGAATCACGTCCTGTTCCATCAGGAAACTTTCGAGATCAGCCGTCGGCGGGCTGAATAGGGAGAGGTGGCTGGCGCGGCAACCAAGCTGGTTGTAAGCGCGGTAGAAGTTCACCACATATTCGAGGCTCTCGCCGCTGGCCTGCGGCAGAAAGCACACACGCGGGTGGTCTAGGCCAGTTTGCTGGATGATATAGCGATCCAGCGCCAGATTGTCTGGCTCCATCCCAAAACCGCCGCCGCCCATCGTGATAATCTGGCTCATGCTACTCATGCTCCTGCTGCTTGCGCCGCCTCAACCGCTGTGAAGCGCCGCTTGAAGGTAAACGCGAACGGGGTTGCCCCGTGTTCGCGCAAATGATCGAGCCGTTCTTTGGCTTCCGGCACGGTGGGGCGATGGCCTGCGGGAACCCACCACAGCACGGTACCGGGCTGCGTGGAACGGGCGAACCATTCGGTACGCCGCCGGAACGCTTCGCCGTGCAGGTTGAAATAGGTGTACTGGAACAGCGCGTCCACGCTCTCCCAGATGCTCATGTTGACGAACATCAGCGGATCGGGGAACACGGGCGGGACAACGCCGATATACGGCTCTTGGCTTTCATCCATGCGCCACACGAAACCGGGGGCTTGTTCGCTCTGGCGGTTGACGGTTTCCATCATAGCGACCACGCCAGCCATGCGCGGGCTATCCATGTGGTCGAGCATGGTAGCCACATTGAGTTGCGCGATATGATAGATCATGATGGCCTCCGCAGCGTGCGCTAGTCGGGCAGCAGTTCGCGGATGGTGCTGGCAGCCTCGGCACGGGGGACGGTGCGTTCTACGCCGTCGCTCATGCGCTTGATCTTCACCACGCCCTGCGCGGCTTCTTCCGGCCCCATGACCGCCACCAGCGGGATGCCCTTCTTGTTGGCATACTCGAACTGTTTGCCTAACTTCTGGTCTTGCAGCACCAGTTCAGTTTTGATGTTCGCCTCACGCAAATCAGCAGCCAACCGCGCCGAAGCGGAGCGCGTCTCCTCGTTGAAGACCGTCACCAGCGTTTCGACCACCGTGCCGACGATGTGCGCCGGATACAGGTTGAGGATGCCGAGCAGGTCAATGATGCGCTCGATGCCCAGCGACGTGCCGACAGTGGGCAGGCTGTCTTTGCGGAACAGGCCGACCAGATCATCATAGCGCCCGCCGCCGGTCACGCTGCCCAGATTCGGCTCGGTGATGACCGTCTCGAAGATTGGCCCTGTGTAGTAGCCGAGGCCGCGCACCATCGTGAAATCGAAGTTGTAGAACTCGGTGGGGACGTTCACCGCGTCCAGATGGGTCGCCAGTTCGCGCAGTTCGCGCAAGCCTTCGGCGGCGGCGGGGATGCTGCCCATAATCTCGTCCACATAATCGAGGTTCGCCACACCGGGGCGGCTGGACTGAATCAGGTTTATCATACGCCCGACAGCATCGGGGGGCAGGCCGCGCTCGATCAGTTCTTTCTCGACACCGGAAGCGCCAATTTTGTCGAACTTATCCACGCTGCGGTACAGGTCGCCCAACTGCGAGTCCGGCACACCGGCGTAAGTTCCCATGCCTGCCAGCAGCTTGCGGTTGTTGATCTTCACGTTGAACTGGGTGAAGCCCAGTCGCCGCAGCGCCGTTACCACCAGCGAGATGGTTTCGGCATCGGCGCTCATGCTGGCGACGCCCACAATATCCGCGTCGCACTGGTAGAACTCGCGGTAGCGCCCGCGCTGCGGACGTTCGGCACGCCACACCGGGGACAACTGGTAGCGTTTGAACGGCAGTTTGATCTCGTTCTCATACTGTGCCACCACCCGCGCCAGCGGCACGGTCAGGTCGTAACGCAGGGCGACTTCTTCTTTGCCGTTCGGGTGCTGCGCGTGGTAGATGAGCTTTTCGGCTTCCTCGCCGTACTTGCCCATGAGCGTCTCTTTCAGTTCCAGCACGGGCGTTTGCAGCGGCTCGAAGCCGTACAAATGGAACACCTCGCGCACGATGTTAAAGACGTACTCGCGTTTGAGCATATCGGCGGGCAGAAAGTCGCGCATACCTTTGGGAAGGCGTGGAACGATGCGGACGTTGCTCATGGTGCAGCCTCTCGAATGGGTCGTTCTAACGGGGAAACACAGCGGCGCAGTCGTTGCCCTGCGCCGCCGTTAAGTGTAGTAGATGCGTATGAGGTTTGCAATTGCCTGTGCGGGCGGGATTACCCCACGCCGAAGGCTTCCCGCGCCTGCCGCGCCGCTTCCCGCACCTGCTCGAAATGGTCAACTTCATGCTTCAGCCCGACTAGATACGCAGTGAGCGCGTTCACCTCGCCAATGCGCTCCACAAAGCGTTCCGAAATTTCGCGTTTGACGGTCAGGTTGGGTTCGTCCGGCCACGCATCCAGATAGGCGAGGCGCATCCGGCGGCTTTCTTCAAGGCGCTGCAAACACTGTGCCATCGTGGTAAAGGTTTTCCATTCCGGTTCGTAGCGGAGGCGCGGTTCTGCCGGATACGGGATGCCGCGTGCGAGGATGGAGCTAAAGGTCGCCCATTCTTCGCAGCTGGCAGTGACGTGCAGTACCAGATGTGCCACGCTCCAGCCGATGTTCTCCTCGCCGGCTTTGGCGGCGGTGTCGTGCGCGTTCGGGTCGTTCGGCTCAAACGCCACCTGCGCGTCAGTCAGGTCGTTGACGACATCCACCCACGCATCCACCGAAGCGTTGGTCGCTGCCCGCAAGTCAGCCACGCTGAACTGCTGCGCGAAATCCGCTAACTTGATGCCGCCGTCGTTGACCGGTGTGAAATCCACAATCATGCCATTACTCCTTAGTTCATACAGACTACTAAATACACCTGCGATACCATATGGAAACGTTTCGATGTGAGAAACCCGTCCGAATTGTTAAGTTTATCGTTGCAAGGGGTTTGCAAGCTACGATGCGTTACCGTATGGATTATAGCCGTTATCTCAAGAAGTGTTGGATTTGTTGGTATGGCGAGAACATTGCACTCTACCGCTGCTATGACCCGCACAATCCCCCCCGAAAAAACGGTTGCGCGTTCGCAACGTGTGGTGCTGATTGACCTGCTGCGCGGTTTGGCGCTGTTGCTCATGGCGCTCGATCATGCCTTCTTTATGGCACACAGCCCGATTCTGGCGGAAGGCTACGGGGGTGTGCTGCCGTTCATGAGTTCGCCCATTCACATCATCATCGGTTTGCTGACGAATGTGGCATCCGGCGTGTTTTTCGTGCTGGCCGGCCTGAGTGTGGCGCTGTACGAAGCCAACCGCCGCCAGCGCGGGCAAAGTGAACGTTCGATCACCCGTTATTTTTGGGTGCGTGCGCTGCTGCTGGTGGTGATTGATATGACAGTGGCAACGGTCATGTGGTCGCAACCCGTCACCGTAGATGTCCTCACCAGCATCGCCTTCGCGCTGGTGGTGCTGATGGTCGTGCGGCACTGGCGCACCCGCTGGATCGCGCTGCTGGCGGCGGCGCTGTTCGTGCTGTATCCGCTACTGGTCGCGCCGTTAGGGACGTATAACCCCGATTATCCGTTGACGATGATCGGCACTGTGCTATTCAACTACTATCACAGTCACACCTTTGATGTGGAGTTCCCGCTACTCAGCCGTTTGAGCATTGTGCTGTGCGGGTATGTGGTGGGGCGGTTGCTGGTGCAAAAGCGGCTGACGATTTCGGTACAGTGGTTGTGGGCGGCGGGGGCTGTTCTGGTTGCGTGGTTCGTGGTGCGGTTGAACGGTGGTTACGGTGAGTTTTTGCCGTTTCGCAGCGGGCAGGCGTGGCCTTATTTTTTCATCATGAACAAGCAACCGCCGGATAGCAGCTTTTTGCTGTTCAATCTCGCACTGGGTATTTTGATGCTGGTGGCGCTCCACAGGTTGCAGTCGTTCATTGAACCCCTGCGAGCGGGGCGCTGGTTGGTACTGCTGGGGCAAACGTCGCTGTTCTTCTATATCGCGCATCTCGTGGTCTACGGCATCATTAGCCGCGTTGTGCCGACCACCTTCTTCTATCGCTACTCGCTGGCGCGTGGTCTGATCGAATATCTGGCGGGGCTGGTGATCCTGCTGCCGCTGACGATGGCCTACCACCGCTTGCGCCGCAAGTACCCCGACAGCGTGCTGCGGTATCTATAAGAATCCCCTCCCCTAGCCCCTCAACCCATACATAGAGAGGGACAATTCCGGTGTATATCTCCCCCCCTTGCCTCATGTAGCGTGGGCGCAAGTGGACACAGCTTGCGCTGTGCCCCCACGAAGATGCGCATTCTTGCCACCTTCCCCCGCTTGCCCCATGTACGGGGATAGGGGACTCAGCGAGGTTTCCTACCCCGGCGGCACTTGCAGGAAGTACGTGTCGTCCTGCGCCTCGGCTGTCCAACCCACCTGCCCCTGATAGGCCACAGAACGCCAGCGGATGCCGCCGGAACAGATCGAGTTATACAACACCGACTCCGCCAGCGCCCCTTCGGGGATGACGCCCACTTTGGCGGCGCTCCGCAGCGGGAAATCGCGCTGGTTATTGTCGCCTGTGCCGGGGATGACCTGTGCCACACTGTCCGGGTAATACAGCGCGTCCACCGCCGGACAGGTCGGGGCGGGCGGGTCAACCAAGTGGTATTGCGCGGGCGTACCCCAGCTCAGGATGGGGAAGATGAACGGCACATCCTGTTGCGGCGGAACCACGAGCAGCAGGTTGCCATTTTCCGCCGCGTAGACCGCCGTTTGGAAGGCGAACAGCGCCCCGCTGCCATCCGGCGCGAACGCCACTTCCACCCGTTGCGCGTCCTCGGAAGTTTCGAGCGCCTGATCGGACGGCAGGCCGGGTAGCACGAGGCGCGGGTGGAACCAGCCTTCGCCCGTGCCGACCCACGTCACAGCCCCGCCGCCGGGTGCGGTCTGCTGCAAGGTGCTGTGCGTGGCTGTCACTGTGCCGTCCAGCGTGATCGTCTGCCATTTTTCACTGCCCACCAAGCGGAAGATCAACCGATCCTGCGCTTCGGAGTCCCATACCACCTGCTCAATCGGTTCGCTGCCTGCGCCAGCGGCCTTCAGGTCAGCGATGGGGCTGCCATCCGCCGCATACACGCGAACGCCGACGGACTGCGCGGTGCAAGGGTCTTTGGCCTCGCCGGTGAACGTGGCGACGGCGATTCCGGTTTCGTTCCATGTAATCACGGGCGGGTACGGCCCCACGCCGCAGCCATAGCTCAACGGCGTGTTCGCCACAATCGGGCGGGTGGCGGCGCTGTTCACATCGTAGGTGAGCAGCGCGGTGCTGCGATAGTCGGCATTGATCGCCCCCCACGCCAGCAGCGTCCCGTCCGGCGACCATACGCCCCGGAACGAGATCATCTGCCGCAGCGGATCGTTGTCGGTCAGGGCGGTCACTGTCCCCTGCACCAGATCGCACACCCACAAGTTGCCCGTCGGGCTGGGGGCATAGCCGCCGTAGAAGATGTCCGGCGAGATCACGTTCAGCGCCAGATGCGTCCCATCCGGCGAAAGAGCCAGCGTCAGGATTTTCTGACCGTTCATCGGGCAGGCCGTCACCGGCTGCGGCGCGGCCTCACCGGGCGACCACTGGTACAGATCGCCATCGAGCGTCAGGTAGGCGGGCGGGCGGTTCGCGCCCTGCACCGCACCCGGCAAGAGGCCGAGCAGCAACCCTAGCCAAAGGGTTATCCAGATGCGTTGATGTCTCAAGTTCATTGAGATTTCCTTTCGTGGGGGTATATCTAGCTTCTATTCAACAGTGTTACGGATATTACGTCAAGTCAACTTTAGTTCTGCGTATCAGGGGGAATGCAAAGGGACGCGGCTTGTACCGCGTCCCCGATCTCACAAACACAGCGCCGCAGTTTAGCTCACGGGCTTCAAGGTGTCGCAGTTAATCGCGCCGGTGAACTGACCGATTTCCAGCGTGAACCCCTTCTCCAGCGGCATCGTCTGCCAGTCCTGAAGCGGGAACGGGCATTCAAACGTCTTTTCGCCCGTTTTGAACGCCACCAGATATTGTTCGCTGCGCGTGCCTTCCCGTTCGCAGCCCAAACAGTCGCCCGTATTGAGAACTTCGGTTGACCACACCAGCTCATCCTCGCGTGTGCCTGCCGTCGTCAGGGTACGGTCAAATATCCACTGATTGGTCAGGTAGTAGCAACGGTAGCCATACACCGGCTCGTCGCGGTACTTGGTTTCGCAGCGTTCTTCTTCGCGGAACGTGCCATCGCCTTGATCCTTCTGAACCGTTGTGCAGGTTTCGCCATCCGCCACACGATCCGTACCCACCTGCTCGTAGCGCCGATCCACGCTGTACGCTCCGATGGGGGCGGGGCAACTGCCGCTGCCGGGGACAGGCGAATACTTCTGCACCTCGATACCGCGCTCCCAGCGGAAGCTCGTCACCACAGCGTTCGTGGTGGCGGTGCGCGTGAGGATGAAGATGGCGACGATCACCAGCAGCGGGATGCCGATCAGCAGCACCTTGCCCCAAGGAATGCCGCCCTTTTTCTGGACGACGGGTTTGGCCGCCGCCGCCGCTGCCGCCGCTTGCGTCTGCTTCAAATCCTCGGTGCCGAAGCCCTCCGCGCCTTCCAGCCGTTCGCGGCCGGCCTGCACCTGCGCGGTTTCCGCCATTGGCGAACCGCAGTTGCCGCAAAATTCCGCTTTGGCAGAAGTGAGCGTGTTGCAGGCTTTGCAGATGCGATCTGCGCCGACATACACATGATCTTCCACCGCGACTTTTTCCGTTTCAGCGGGGAAATAGCGGGCGGCGGCGTCCTGTTGTGCGCCGCAGTTCGGACAGAAACGATGCGTCTTACCGAGCAGTTTCTTGGTGCTACAAAACTTGCAGTCCCAAAGCATCTCATACGTTTTCCCGCCGGATGCACGCGGGCTTCCCATCTGCGTCATAGCATTCAATCCCTCAGTGAATGATTAACATACTCACCTTGAATTATAACCCGACATTACAGAAAATGTGATTAACACTTTGCAATTCGGCCTCACTTCTTGGCGCGAATGGACTGAATGAGCGCCAGCGTCGCACGGGTATTCTCGGTCAGCGACGCGAAATCGCCGGACTTGAGAACTTGCGCCGCAATCAGCTTGCTGCCCATGCCCACCGCCGCCACGCCCGCACCGAACCACGCCCGCAGGTTGGCCTCGTCCGGGCTAACGCCGCCCGTCGGCATGATGCGCGTCCAGGGGCGCGGGCCTAGCACGGCTTTCACAAAATCCGGCCCGCCGAGCGTTTCCGCCGGGAACATCTTCACGATTTCCGCGCCGTATTCCTCGGCATTGGCGATTTCGGTCACGCTGCCCACGCCGGGAAGATAGGCGATCTTGCGGCGGTTGCACAGCCGCGCAACCTCCACATTGAAGTTCGGCCCCACGATGAAGTTCGCCCCGTGCGCGATGTACAGCGCCGCCGTCGCCGCGTCGTCAATCGTGCCTGCGCCCAGCACCAGATCGGGGAACTCGGCGCTGGCGGCCTTCGCCACTTCGGAGAACACTTCGATGGCAAAATCGCCACGATTGGTAAATTCCAGCATCCGCCCGCCGCCAGCAGCCAGCGCCGCCGCCACTTTCCGCACCAGCGCCGCGTCAGGATGGTACAGCAGCGGCAGCATCCCATCGCCAATTAAGGTTTGATACACGGTCAAACGATCAAAACGAGCCATGTTCTTTAGTCCTTCCCGGAGGGGCTTTCACCCGCTTCGTTATTGAGGTTCATATCATAAATGATGCGCAGGCCATCCAGCGTAAGTTCGGGCGCGATGCGGTCAATCAGGGTGGTGTGACGGTTGAACAGCGGCGCGAGTCCGCCGGTGGCGATCACCTTCACATCAGGCTCATTCATGGCGGCTTTGATGCGCGTCACCAGCCCTTCCACAAGGCCGACATAGCCCCAGAAGATGCCGGACTGCATGGCGTGAATGGTATTCCCGCCGATGGGATTGGGCGGCGGCACAAGGTCAACCTTGTGCAGGCGGGCGGTGCGGCTGACGATGGCATCATGCGCCACGCCAATACCGGGCGAAATCGCGCCGCCGCAGTACGCGCCATCCCGCGAGACCACATCAAAGGTGGTGGCGGTGCCGAAGTCAATCACGATAGCCGGCCCGCCGTAGAGTTTGACCACCGCCGCCGCGTTCACGATGCGATCCGCGCCCGCCTGTTCTGGCTGGTCAATGGCGAGGCGCACGCCGGTTTTGGTACGGTTGGTGACGACCAGCGGCTCGAAGCCGATATACTTTTGCACCAGTTCCACGAAGGTCGAAGTGAGGGGCGGCACCACGCTACTAATCACCACGCCCGTGATGACCTTGAACCCTAGATCGGCGCTGTTGAGGAAGGTACGCAGCAAGCCGCCGTACTCGTCCGGCATCTTGTCCGGCACGGTACGCGCCCGCCAAGCGAACTGCCACGAATCGTTGCGCCACAGCCCGAAATGGATGTTGGTGTTGCCAATATCAATCGCCAGCAGCATTGTTCAATCCCCTTCTGCGATGTAGGAGACACACGCCCCCCATTGTAACCCTGAACACGCAGGATGGTATTAGATCAATGTCACTGGATTCTCCAGCCAGCCCATCACCTGAAAGTAGGGCGGGGCGGCATGCGGGTTACGCTCCACGCGCATCCCGATGTGGCGCATGACCGCCATCGAAGCGGCGTTGTCGTGTTCGGTGGTGGCGACGATGCGCTTCAGGCGCAGGTGCGTAAAGGCGTACTCCACCATCGCCCGCGCTGCTTCGCTGGCATAGCCCTGCCCGCGATAGGCCGCCCCCACCGCCCAGAACATCCCGAACGCCGGCTGATGCAGCGCATCGGCGGGTGTGCCCGTCGTAAAGGACGGCAGCAAGCCAACCGGCGCGTAGCTCGGCACGAAGCCCACCGTCCCCACCAGCACGCCGTCCGCTTTGCGAACCACCGCCCGGTCGCCGTAGGGCGGCTGATACAACCGCCCCAAGCATTCGTAGTTCAGCATCGTCCATTGCAGCCACGTTCGGCGCTGTTCCAGCGGTTCGTCGCCAAAGGACTCGTTCAAGACGTGATGCACCGCGTCCAGATCGTCCAGCGCCAGTTCGCGGATGAGCAAGCGTTCGGTTTCGATGGACAGCATACGGGTCGTCATCGCCTATTTTCCGTCGTCCAGCAGGTAACGGGCGATCAGGTGCGCCGTGTCGCGCAGCGCGTCCTGATGGGTGCGCTCGTAAGCGTGGGAGCAATCCACG
>CAIPFY010000279.1 GCA_903864435.1 uncultured Chloroflexota bacterium
ACGCACAGCAGCGCCGCCTATGGCGTGGATGAATGGCTGTACGAATCCACCGCTCCGGCCTGCGATGTGCTTGCTTTCTATCAAGCACAGCCGGATACCGTGTGCAGCGTGGCTCCGTTGTGGTGTGGCGATAATAGTGACCAGACCCTTTCGGGCGCAGCAGTTCCGGGGCAGCATGTAGCACGCTGTCAGGGGATCACGCGGTTCTCGTTGTTTGCTATGCGCTGGCAAGCGGTGATTTCGACGGCGGATACCCCCGGTTATCAGACTGAATTCCGCCTTGCGCGTGAGATTTTCTGGACAGGCGACGTTCCCCCACTGGCACAGAACTAACCGCAACCTTTTCCCTATCCGAATTGACTGATTTAGGACATAATGTGCCATGCGCTGCCGCCGCTTCCCGGCGGTTAGTTGCGCATCATTTCATACATGGTAAGCGTTCAAGGAGGTGTTCCCGTGATGATGGTACACATGTCGTACCTGTCGCGGCGGATTGCCCGTGTGCGTGGGGTTGACTAATCTCATCCTGAATCGTTCCAACGCCTCGGCTTAACTGACAAATTTGTACGGAGAAACCCATGTTCAAGGCAGTCAATGCCCGTGTTGACATCCAAAAACTCGAACGCGACCAGTTGAATTTCTGGCGTGAGAAGCGCATTTTCGAGCGCACGATGAAAGAGCGCGAAGGTGGCCCCACCTACGTGTTTTACGAAGGCCCGCCCACCGCGAATGGTCGCCCCGGTAGCCATCATGTGCTGGCCGTGCTTTCAAAGATATGTTCCCCCGCTACAAGGTGATGCAGGGCTATCATTGCCTGCGTTCCGGCGGGTGGGATACGCATGGCTTGCCGGTGGAAATCGAAGTTGAGAAAGAACTCGGCATCACCCACAAGCACGAAGTAGAAGCCTACGGTATCGCGGCTTTCAACGAGAAATGCCGCAGTAGCGTGCTGCGCTATCTCTCGGATTGGGAAAAGCTGACCGAGCGCATCGGCTTCTGGGTTGATCTGGACAACGCTTATATCACCTTCACCAATGACTACATCCAGAGTGTGTGGTGGATTCTGAAACAGTTCTGGGACAAGAACCTGTTGTATCAGGGCTATAAAGTTGTTCCCTACTGCACCCGCTGCGGCACGCCTCTGAGCAGTCATGAGCTGGCACAGGGCTATGAGGACGTGGAAGACCCCAGCGTGTACGTGCGCTTCCCGCTGCGCGACAAGCCGGGTGTGTACTTCCTTGTGTGGACGACTACCCCCTGGACGCTGCCGGGGAACGTGGCACTGGCAGTGGGCGCGGAGGTGGACTATGTGCAGGTGGAAGGCCCCACGCTGGATGGCGAAGGCACCGAGAGCCTGATCCTCGCGGAAAAGCGCATGGACGAGGCGCTGGTCAACCGCGACGCCTACAAGGTCGTGAAGCGGTTCAAGGGCAAGGATTTGGTCGGCCAGCACTACAGCCCGCTGTACACATTCCTGCCCGTCGAAACGGACTACGCCTATGTCGTGGCGGGTGATTTCGTCAGCACCGACGACGGTTCGGGCATCGTGCATATCGCCCCGGCTTTCGGCGCGGACGATCTGGAAGTGGGCAAGAAGTACAACCTGCCCGTGCTGCGGACGGTGGGCGCGGACGGCAATTTCATTGACGCCGTAACCCGTTTTCGCGGGATGTGGTTCAAAGAGGCCGATCCCGATGTCAGTCGGGATTTGCGCGAACGGGGTTTGCTGTACAAATCGGGCAAGGTTGAACACAGCTATCCGTTCTGCTGGCGCTGCCACACGCCGCTGATGTACTTCGCCCGCGAAAGCTGGTTCATCCGCACCACCGCCTACCGCGATCAACTGGTGAGCCTGAATCAGACGATCAACTGGGTTCCCGAACACATCCGCGATGGACGCTTCGGAAACTGGCTGGAAGATGTGAAGGACTGGGCGCTGGGGCGTGAACGCTTCTGGGGAACGCCGCTGCCCGTCTGGAAAGATGATGTGACGGGCGACATGCTGTGCGTGGGTAGTGTGGGCGAACTGTCGCAACTGACGGGGCGTGACCTGTCCGCGCTTGACTTGCACCGCCCGTATGTGGACGATGTGACCTTCCCGAATCCGAAGGGGACGGGCGGGACAATGCGCCGCGTGCCGGAATTGATTGATGTGTGGTTCGACAGCGGTGCGATGCCGCTGGCACAGTGGGGCTACCCGCACAAGAACCGCGAACAGTTCGAGGCGCAGTTCCCTGCGGATTACATCTGCGAAGCGGTAGACCAGACACGCGGGTGGTTCTACAGCCTGCACGCCATCAGCACCATGTTGTTCGAGAAGGTCAGTTTTAAGAACGTGATCTGCCTCGGACACATTCTGGACGGCGAAGGCCAGAAGATGTCCAAGAGCAAGGGCAACATCGTTGACCCCTGGGACGTGCTGAATAAACACGGTGCTGATGCGTTCCGCTGGTATCTGTACACGTCCAGCCCGCCCGGTGAACCGCGCCGTTTCTCGGTTGATCTGGTGGGCGAGATCATCAATAAGTTCTGGAGTACGCTCTGGAACACCTACACCTTCTTTGTCACCTATGCCAATCTCGATGGCTGGGACCCGAATGCGCCGCAGCCGCCGGTATCTGAACGCGATCCGCTGGATCAGTGGGTGCTGGCAGAACTGCATCGGCTGATCGAGCAGGTGACGGAAGCCTATGAAACCTATAACGTGACCGATGCCACGCGCCCGATTCAGGCGTTTGTGGAACGGTTGAGCAACTGGTATGTGCGCCTGAGCCGCCGCCGCTTCTGGAAGGGCGAAGGCGACGCCGACAAGCAGGGTGCGTATGCCACGCTGTACGAATGCCTGACCACGCTCTCCAAGCTGATTGCGCCGGCCATGCCGTTCCTCGGTGAAGCGTTGTATCGCAATCTGGTGGCGGAAGTGGATAAGAACGCGCCGGACAGCGTGCATCTGACTTCGTGGCCTAAGTTCGATCCGGCATTGATTGACCGCACCAAGATCGCGGAAATGGACTTGGTGGAGCGTCTTGTCAGTCTGGGGCGTGCCGCCCGTGAGAACGCCAACCTGCGCGTGCGCCAGCCGTTAGCCAGCGCCCAGTTCGTCACCCGCGCCCCCGAAGAAGCCGAAGGGGTGCGTAAGCTGACGGCGCTGATCCAGAGCGAACTGAACGTGAAGGAAGTGAAAGTGCTGGCGGGAGTGAGCGATGTAGTGGCTTACGTGCTGAACCCGCTGCCGAGTGTGCTGGGCAAGAAGTTCGGTAAGATCTTCCCGGTGGTGCAGAAGGCGCTGCGCGAAGGGGCTGCCGAGGAGGTGCGCGGGTGGGCGCAGACGCTTCTGAAGGGCGAAAACGTCACCCTGACACTGAACGGTGAAACCTACGAGGTCACATCGCAGGAAGTGGAAGTCAAGCAGAAATCGGCGGAAGGCTTCACGGTAGCCGAGGAAAACGGCTATCTGGCGGCGCTGGATACGCGCTTGACGGATGCGCTGGTGATGGAAGGGCTGGCGCGTGAAGTGGTGCGCCGTGTGCAGACCATGCGCAAGGATGCCGATTTCAACATTGATGACCGCATTAGCGTGCGTTATGCCGCCAGCGAAAAACTGGCGAATGCCATCACCAGCCACGCCGAGTACATCAGCGGCGAAACGCTGTGCGACGCGCTGGAAACGGGCGACATGGAAGGCTACCGCTGCGAGGAGTTCACTTTCGATAGCGAAACGCTTTCACTCGGAATCAAGCGCAACTAAACTGTTGTGCAGAATAACCACATAAAAATGTCAAACAGGCGCAAGAAATTGTGCCTGTTTGCTTATTCTTAGTGAGATGCGCCAAGTTCTTTTGGTGAACTTCACCAAAAGTTGCATTTTTCTATTGGTGGAAGTGCTCATCGTGTGATTCCGTTCCGGGGTCTACAATGTGTTATGAGGGATATCCATGACCGAAAACACAACGACACTTCAGGCTTTGCTCCAATTTGCACTTCCGCTGGGGACTACGCTGGCTGCCGGTTCAGGTGATCTGGTCATCAACTGGGCTGTGACCGTTCGCGCTCAACCGCCGGCGTTCCCGGATATTTATGGCGGGGAACTCGCACTCGTTTCGATGGAGGTGCTGCGTAGTTACAACAGCCGACTCACTTTGTCCGAAGTGGTACAAAGTTTGGCGCAGGTTGGCGTTCATGCGGTGGGTTGTTCGGACGAGATTAACGATACCGCCATCGCAGTCGCCAATGATTGTCAGATTGGCCTGCTGGCACTCCCGCCGGACAGCAGTTTGTCGCGCATTGAACGTGCGGTGAACACGCTCATCGCCAATTACACAGCGCAGTTGAATCAGCGGGCGATGGAAATTCAACGTCAACTGGCGCGGCTCGCGGCTGAAAACCGCGATCTGAACGGGCTTTTGCAGATTGTGGCGCGTGCGACTGCCAAGCCGGTTGTGGTGCATGATGATGCGGGCGTTCTTATGGCGCAGGTGTATCCGAACGTGTCGCGCCGCACAGGAACGGGCGGTCGTTCGCTGGTGCAGAGTTTGCCTTATGGCGCGTTTCAGGGTTGGTTGGAACGGGAAGCGCCCGAAGCAGAAGGGGCGATTGTCAGCAGCCCGTTGGGCTATACCACCGTGTTGAAGGTGGAAAAGCGGGTGGCGGGTTATCTGTCGCTGGTGGATAAGGGCGAACCGCTGAACGACTTTGACCGGCTGGTACTGTCGTATGGGGCGGATGTGTGCGCGATTGAACTGGCGAAAAACCGGGCGATTGCGTTTGCGGTGGAACAGGCGCGTGGCGATTGGGTGCAGATGTGGCTCAGCGGCACGCCGGCTGATGACGATTTGCTGGTGACGCGGGCGCAACAGGCGGGCTTTGATACCGCTTCGATGTATACCGTTGCGGTGTTCCGCGCTTCCACCCGTTCCGGGGCGGCGCTGCCGCTGGAATCGCTGATTTCGCTGGTGCGCGATGATATGCTGCGGCGGCAGTTGAACGGATCAGTGGGGCAGTATGTGGATGTGATCGTGGTGCTGTACCCGATGCAGAACATCGGTCAGATGTCTCGCATTCGTCAGATTGTGGACGAAGTGCGCGAACAACTGGCTTCCCGGACACCCAGCGGCCTTGTGGGTGTCGGCCTGAGCCGCCCTGCGACCGGGCTGGGGGCGCTGCGTGAAGGCTACCGTGAAGCGAAGGACGCGGTAAGCATTGCGAACGAACTCGGTGATCGTGAACAGACTACTTTTTACGGTGATTTGAAGCTGTTCCAACTGCTGCTGGCGTTGAAAGAGCGTAATCTCGACCATTTGCGCCGCTTTCACCGGGAAACGCTGGGGCAACTGGTGGAACATGACGAACGTAAGCAGGGTGATCTCATCCGCACCCTGAACGGATTTTTTGAGTCTAATGGCAATCTGGCAAAGGCGGCGGAATCACTGGATGTCCATCGCAATACGCTGGTGTATCGCCTTGAACGGATTGCAGAACTGACCGAGATGAATCTGGATGATCCTGATAACCGGCTGATTCTGCATCTGGCGCTGAAGATTCAGCGCGTGCTGGCGACGATCAACAGCACTTAGAACCCACCCGCATCGTGAGCAGGGGGATGGGGACGCCTGCCCACAGGAATGTCATAAAGCTCAACCGCACGCCCCGGTTGGCAGCAACTTCGGCTACGATCAGGGTGGTTGCTGAACCGGGCAAATGTCATTTCTTCGGGGCAGATTACCGGTTGGGCGGTGGCAGAATCACGGGATGGATTGTGCATCAGTGAACAATCGCATAGATCAACCATTGACTGAGGTGGGGGGGCATGATACTATTCTCCTCATGCGATGCGGGGTAGAGCAGTGGTAGCTCGTCGGGCTCATAACCCGGAGGTCGTAGGTTCGAGTCCTGCCCCCGCTACTTAAAATGGTGATATAGCTCAGCTGGTTAGAGCGGTTCACTCATAATGAACAGGTCGTTGGTTCAAGTCCAACTATCACCATGAAACAAAAAGCCTTCCAAACGGAAGGCTTTTTTGTTGTGGTTCGTTCGCCGCTACAACTCGGTACGCAGCAGGTCATCCCATGTTTCGCGCCGCCGCGCAATAAACCACGATTTGCCATCTTCCGAAACCACGACTTCCGGGGGGCGCACCCGCTGATTGTAGTTGCTCGCCATCGCCATGCCATAAGCGCCTGCTGTGAGAATAGCCAGTACATCTCCGGCGCGCAGATCGTCGGGCAAGCTGACATTGTGACCGAGTACATCACTGGACTCGCATACGGGGCCTACGATTTCATAGCTCAAGCTGTCTTTTTCGGTGGGCTGGAACAGCGGCACAATCTCGTGATGCGCTTCGTACAGAGCAGGGCGAATCAGTTCTGCCATGCTGGAATCGGTAATGAGGAGCGTGTGTTCGTTCTGCTGCTTGCGGTAGAGTACCGATGTCGCCAGCAGGCCGGCATCGGCAATGATCGAGCGCCCCGGCTCCAGAATGACCTCGCAACCTTCGAGAAGCGACAGAAGGTCGCTGGCGAAATCGTTCCAATCGGGGATGGTTTCATCCGGGGAATAGGCGACAGGCAGACCGCCGCCGATATTCAAGGTGCGAATGTCGGGATATGGTGCCATGAGTTCGCGTGCCAGTTGGACGGCTTGGCGGGTGGCGCGGGAGTCGTGGAGTTGGCTGCCGATGTGGATGTGAAGGCCGTCAAAGCGAATGTGCGGGTAATCGGCCTGCTGCTTCAGGACGCCGCGCACTACTTCCGCTGAAAGGCCGAACTTGGCTGTTCCATGACCGGTGGCAATGTGGTGATGCGTATTGGCGCTCACATCCGGGTTGAGCCGCAGCGCCACCCGCGCCGGAGTGCGTCCCAGCCCTGCCACAATATCGTTGATAATCTGCAACTCGCCCACATTTTCCACATTAATCCAGCCAACGCCATGC
This sequence comes from uncultured Chloroflexota bacterium, assembly GCA_903864435.1. GTDB lineage: Bacteria > Chloroflexota > Anaerolineae > Aggregatilineales > Phototrophicaceae > CFX2. Next base: position 6,929 of record CAIPFY010000279.1, read on the forward strand.
TCCAGCGCGTAGCCCAGTTCATTCGGTGTTTTGCCCACCCCCGCAAAGACAATATCAGCGGGATCGGCACCGGCTAGAAAAGCGCGGTGAATTTCGCCGGCGCTGACGGCATCCACGCCTGCGCCAGCCTGCACCAACGCGCCGAGGACGGCAAGGTTGGCGTTGGCTTTGGCGCTGTAGTGAATGTGCGGGTGAACGGCGGCGAAAGCCTGCCGGATGCGTTCCAGATTAGACAAGGCGCGTTTGAGGCTGTAGATATAGACCGGCGTACCCGTTTGAATCAGGATGTCCTTCAAGGCCACCGAATCGCAGCACAGGATGCCGGACTGGTATTGAATCGAGTCGTTTAACATGAGGTTAGGCTTTCAGGATTGAAGCGATACGCTAATGAGTTCATAAATGGGCGCCGGGTTAGTGATGCCTTTCAGGGGCAGCGGTTCAAGCGGGTTGACCTGAACGTGATCGCCTGCCATTTCGCGGGTGATGTGGCTAATAATTACCTGACCCCCTTTGGCTGCGCTGCACAACCGTGAACCGAGGTTCATCACCCGTCCCTGCGCCGTGAATTCGCTCCGTACCGGATGACCGAATTCGCCGGCGATGGCTTCGCCTGAACTTACGCCAATCCCCATATAAGGCAATTCGCGCCCCTGCCGTGCCATTTCAGCCTGCAATTCAATGTGGATGGCCTGCATTTCCAGTGCGGCGCTGGCAGCGCGTTCGGCGTGGTCGGTCATCGGCAGCGGAGTCCCGAATAGGCCGATGACTTCATCACCCACGAACTTGTCCAGCGTGCCGCCATATTTGAAGATGACATCGGTCATGCGCGTGAGGAAGGAATTCAGGGTGTAGACCAGTTCTTCGGGCTGGGTGCGTTCCGCCCATTCCGTCGAACCGCGCAAATCGGCGAACAACACGCTGATGACCACACGTTCGCCGGTCAATACGCTGGAACTGGCGCGTTGTAGCATCATTTCCAGCACTTTCGGGTCTACCGAACGGCTGAGCAGTGCGCGCATCCGGCGCTGTTCGAGCCGTTCAAAGATGGCGGTGTCAATCTGGCTGGTGATGGCGCTCAGGATGTGTTCATCGTTACGATCGAACCCGCGTGGGTGGGTGGCATTGACCACGCCAAAGACGCCGATGATGCGCTCATTCAGAATCAGCGGGATTGCCACAATCGAACGGACAGCCCCTTCCGGTGTGTTCTGGACGATCATTTTGCCTTCCGACAGGGCTTTGCTGGAAATGCGCTGCATAATGCCGAGCGTTTCTGTGTTTTCACCGATGTCGTGGGCGGCGTTAAGGCGGAGTTCCAGTTCATGCTCTTGCCCTTGATCGTAGAGCATGATGTAGCTTATTTCGGACGAGACAACTTTCGAGAGTTCGGAGAGAACGGCTTGCAGCATCCCGTCAAAATCTTTTTCTTGATCGCGGATACGGTCAACCCGGTAGATGACCTCCAGTTCACGCTGGCGCTGGGCAAGCTGCCACATCGTCCGCACATAGACCATCGCCGAGTCCATTTGCGTCATCATAGCGTGCATCAATCGGTGGTCAGCGATGCTGTACGGCGTGCTGCGACCGATTACAATGGCACCGAGGCGCACGCCATCCACAGCGAATGGTGCGGCCAGCAGAATCAAGCCTCCGCTTCCGTCTGGCGATTCGATCACCTGCGGGATAGTCAAGCGGCGGACGCGCTCTCGAATCTGGTCGAGCGTTGCTGATGGAAGGTTTTGCCGGTCAATCAGGCTGCGGATAACCAGTTCGTCACTGTCGGGTAGGGCGAGAAGCAGCAGGCTAAACTGTGCTTGCAGGCGAGTCATGACGATGTTGGTGAAGCCGGCGATCAGGTCGCTTTCGTTGGCGATTCGATCTCGCAAGCGGTCTATTTCGTAGATGGCTTCCAGTTCGCGGTTGCGTTGCGCCAGCGCCCAGATCATTCTGGCCTGTATGACTGCCGAGTCCAACTGGTCTTCGGCATGAGCCAGCAACCAGAGGTCATCTTCGTCAAAGGGCTTGCTGTGGCGACCCAGAAACACACAGCCCATCGGGTATTCGTCCAGCACAATCTGGACAGTCACCGCATGGGGCAGGGGGGAAGCCTCGCACTTCTGGATGCCTGTCAGGGCGAGTCCTGTTTGGCACAGGGCTTGGGCTTGCGTTTCGGGCAGGCCGCTGCTGACGACCAGTTCGATTTCGTCGCTGGTTTCGGCCACTACGAGGATGGCGCAGGCTTCGGCCTGAAAGGTTTCACGCAGCGTAAGCGCCATTGCCTGAAACATGCCGCGTGGGTCATCTTCATCGCTCAGCATATCGCGGACGCGATCGAGCTTGCGGAGGAGAGTGAGGGCGTTTTCTTGACGGGTTACGATCCGTTGAAGATCAGTCATGAGTGGTCATCTCCCGTATAGAGGCAGTCGAGTAGTCCTATATGTTTCTATCGGTGATGTGTTATAGTGAAGCGCGGCACAGGACACCCTGCGGATGTCAACGGTCAGTATATCAGATTACGCCATCACTGGCTTGTCTCGAAGGAGTAGGGAAAACGCTTGGCGACCAATGATGTTGAAACCAAACTGGCGACCGAGTATGAACACCTTCGCCGACGTGAATACGAACTGATTACGGGGCTACTGGATGTTTTGCCCCGTGTGGATAATCTGGGCGAAGATCGGTTGGCGCAACTTCGGGATGCGCTATTTCATGCGGATCATCCTTTTTTAATCGTGCTGGTTGGGCCATTCAATTCCGGCAAAACCAGTATTTTGAACGCGCTGATGGGCAAGTCGGATTTGCTGGCGGTTAGCCCTGTCCCCACAACGGATCGCATTTGCATTTTGCGACACGGCGACCATGAACAGCGCCTGAGCGCCGGTGGCGAAGTGGATACCCTCTTTTACCCTTCCCCGCTGCTGCAAAAGTTGAGCTTGGTGGATACACCGGGCTTGGAATCGGTGTTTCAGAAGCACGAACAAATCACCCGCAAGTTCCTGCATCGTGCCGATGTGGTGCTGATGGTGATGCTGGCGACCCAGGCCATGACCGCCCACAACCTTGAATATCTGCAAACCCTGAAAGAATATGGCAAGAAGGTCATTCTGGTCATCAATCAGGTGGATTTGCTTTCGGTGGAAGATGGCGAGTCGGTGCGCGAGTATGTGATGGAGCAAAGTAAAGCGCATCTGGGCTATAAGCCGGATGTGTGGCTGGTGAGCGCCCGTCAGGGGTTGGCCGCCCGTCATGAGGGCGAGGTGGATAAGCCGGCGTGGAAGGCCAGCGGCTTGAGCCGGATCGAGGAATTTGTTGACGACCAGTTAAACGATGTTCCCCGGCTGAAACAGAAGCTGCAAACGCCGCTTCAGATCGCGCAGAATGTGAATCAGGCGGCGCTGGTTGCGGTTCGTACCAACCAGTCCGCGCTGGATCAATATCAGGGTATCGCCAGCAACATCGAACAGCAGTTGGCCGCCCAGAAGCGCGATCAGGAAAAGATCGTGCGCGAGGTGAACGCGGAAATTGGCGCTCAGTTTGGCGCGGCAGCCCAGCGCGGCACCGAAGCCATTCAGGACACCTTCCGCTTTGGAAATGCGCTGCGTTCCATCTGGGGCGGCGTGTTGGAACTGATTGGCCTTTCCGGGATTATCCGGCGCGGCGGAAAAGCCTATACCAATATGGCTTTTGAACGGCGCAAGGCATTCGAGCCGATTCAGGCGCTACCTGCGGTATCCGAGAAATTAGCGCCCCGTCTGGAAGGCAAAGACATTCAGGATTTGGATGATCTGGTGAAGTATGCCCGCCGCGAGATTGAGGCGTTGCCGGATTCCATCAAGAGCAAGGTGATTGGCGATGTGCAGTCGCCGCTGAAGTATGACCGCACCGCGCTGCAAGCGGTTCGTGGCGATCTGGCAGCACTGGAGGATGAGGCGCGGCAGGTGGAAACCGGGCGCATCGAGCAAACGCTGCGGAATGCCATGTTATATCTGGCGACCTTCGAGATTTTGCTGGTCATTTTTGGCGTGGTGGCGCTCAAAGTGCCGATGGAACAGTCACAGGACAAGATTCTACTGCTGTTATTTCTGCTGGGGCTGGGTATGTTCGGGCTGTTGTTCATGCCGCTGCGCGGGCGATTACTCGAATCGGCTTACGCCACGCGCATGTTGAAATTGCAGGGGCGCTATGTGGATGCCCTGACCAAAGCGGCGGATCAGCAGATTGAATACGGGATGCGCTTGCGGCGCGATGCGGTGCAACCGCTGACCCGGTTGATCGAAGCCCAGACCCAGATTCAGACCACGCAGATTCAAAAGCTGGTTTCTGCGGAACAGGAAATTGGCAGTATCGAGAAGGAACTGGCGAGTTTGGGCAAGAAACGCCTATTCTAAACCGCCAGCAAGTGCTTTGCAGATTGATCGGCTGTGTTCAACAGCACAGTTTCCGGTGGATAGAGAGGACGAATGAGCAGCCTTGACGGAACTTTAGCAGCCCTTCGTGAATCGGAGATTCGGCTGCTGACCGATATTGGCGCGTCGCTGGCTGATGTGGGCGCATCGGCGCAGGATGATCGCCAGCGCCTTCTGGACGTGGCGCAGGATTTGCGCGATATGTTTTATCTGGTGGTGGTGATCGGTGAATTCAACGCCGGAAAATCCACATTCATTAACGCGCTGCTGGGCGATACGCTGCTGCCGATGGGCATTACCCCGACGACGGAAGTGATCGAACTGATCCGCTATGCCGAAACCACCAACCATAAGCCGGAGATGCGCGCCGACGGCATCCGCGAATGGGCGCACCCCAACACGGGCGCTTCCGGCGTGGCGCTGGTGGACACCCCCGGAGTGGGGTCAGTGTTTCAGAAGCACGAAAAAACGGCGAAATCTTTCCTGCATCGCAGCGATCTGGTAATTTTTGTCGTATCTGCCAAACGCGCTTTTGCCGAAACCGAGCGTTTGTACCTCGAACTGGCGAAGAATTACGGTAAGAAGGTGCTGCTGGTTGTTAACCAGATTGACCTGCTGCAACCGGCAGAACAGACCGAGGTGCGCCGCTTCATCGAAACGCAGGTGGACGAGATGCTGAACATGCGTCCGCTGCTGTTTATGGTGTCAGCGAAAGAGGCGCTCAACGCTACCAAATCCAGCACACCGGTGATGGGCGATCCGGGCGGGTTAGAGGCGCTTCGTGCCCATTTGCGCGGCGTGTTTGCCGAAGCGCCGCCTGCCAAGCAGAAATTGGTGGCGCAGTTGGCGATGGCAGAACGGCTGCTGAATGATTCTCATGCCACTGTGCAGAAGAACGCCTCGCTGGTTACAACGGACACCACGAAGGTG
>CAIPFY010000280.1 GCA_903864435.1 uncultured Chloroflexota bacterium
CGCCGACCCCGCAGCGCCCGTCCGCCGCTTGCAGACGTTTCTGGAAGGGCAGGGGATTCCGGTGCTGAACCTGACGGGGGCGCTCAGTGCCCGTGCCCACAGTCGCCCGGATGAACGGTTGTATTTCGCGCAGGACGGGCATTTCACGCCGGAAGGCCACCGCGCCGCCGCTGAACGCTTGTCGTCGTGGTTGCTGGCCTGCTGCCTGTTCGGTGCGTCGGGGGGATAACGAAATAGATCACTGTACTGAACTTCCCCTCTCCGTTCGGAGAGGGGATTGAGGGGTGAGGTTGCTTTCAGACGGACACGACGTGCGTCGTATCCCTACGAAGATGCTCGTCTTTGTATTACTCCCTTCGCCACTTGGGAGAAGGGTCGGGGATGAGGGCTACAGAATCTGCGACAAGAACAGCTTGGTGCGCGGGTGCTGCGCTTCCTCGAAGAAATACTGCGGCGTACCCTGTTCAACGATGCGCCCCTGATCGAAGAAGATGATGCGATCCGCCACTTCACGGGCGAAACCCATTTCGTGCGTCACCACCAGCATCGTCATGCCGGAACGCGCCAGTTCTTTCATCACGTCCAGCACTTCTTTAATCATTTCGGGGTCGAGTGCTGAAGTCGGCTCATCGAACAGCATGATCTTGGGTTCCATCGCCAGCGCACGGGCGATGGCGACGCGCTGCTGCTGCCCGCCCGAAAGCTGCCCCGGATACTTGTGCGACTGTTCGGGGATGCCCACGCGATCCAGCAGTTCGCGGGCTTTGGCTTCGGCTTTGTCCTTCGGCCAACCGCGCACTTTGGTGGGGGCGAGGGTGATGTTCTCCAGCACCGTTTTGTGCGGGAACAGGTTGAACTGCTGGAACACCATGCCGATTTCGCGGCGGATGGCGGCGATATTGCGGACATCATTCCCTAGCTCGATGCCATCTACGATGATCTGCCCGTCCTGATGTTCTTCCAGACGGTTGATGCAGCGGATGAAGGTGGATTTGCCCGATCCCGATGGCCCGATGACCACCACCACTTCCTGCGGCGCAACATCCACTGTGATGTCCCGCAGAACGTGGAATTCGCCGAACCATTTATTCACGCCCTTGCAGCGAATGATCGGGTCGCTGGTTGGCGGGGTTACTTTGTTCGCGTCTTGCATATCTCAACCTCATCCCTATCCCGTGAATGTTCTGTCCAGTTTATCGTGAAATTGTTCCGGCGCTAGATTTTGCGCGCCATCGCCCGCCCCGCACCGCTGCTTTCGATGCGGCGGCTGATGGTGGCGATGAAATAGCTGATGCTGAAGTAACAAATGATGAGAAACACGTACACTTCACGCCGCAGGCCGAGGAATTCCGTTTGTGCCACCACATTATCGCCCATGCCGGACAAATCCAGCAGGCCGACGATTGCCACTAGCGACGTATCCTTAAACAGCGAGATGAATTGCCCCACCAGCGCCGGAATGACCGCCCGCAGCGCCTGTGGCAAGGTGATATTCAGGGTGATTTGCAAGCCGCTGAGTCCCAGCGCCCGCGCTGCTTCTTCCTGACCGGGCGGGATGGATTGCAGACCGCCGCGCACGTTCTCCGCCAGATAAGCCGCGCTGAACAGCACCACCGCCACCATCGCCCGGATCGCGTTCGGCGTTTCCGCCAGACCGGGGTCTACCAGCGGCAGGAGCAGTTGGGTCATGAACAGCACCGTGATGAGTGGGACGCCGCGCACCGTTTCGATGTAAATGGTGCTGAAACCGCTGATGACGGGTAGGCTACTGCGCCGTCCTAGCGCCAGCGCCACGCCAATCGGGAACGATCCGATGATGCCCACGACGGTCAGCATCATCGTTAGCAGCAGACCGCCCCAACGTGCCGTATCGGTTAAGGGCAGCCACGCCGCCAGCGGTTCCGCCAGCACATTCAGCGCCAGCAAACACACGCCGATTCCGGCTGCCGAGGCGATCAACCCCAGTGCCGCCCGCCGTGCGGTCAGGCTGGTTCGCGCTTGCCAGCCCGCGTAGACTGCCGCTAACCCTAGCACGATACGGATGAGGCTACCGGTCAAACTGCTGGTATCCAGCATCAGCGGCAGCGCCACCAGTACCAGCACCCAACCGGAGAAGTGACCGGTATACAGCGCGGCGTGGTATAGGTAGCTCAACCACGCCCCGAAGAACACCCATCCGAGCAGTGTGCGCGTGCTGTCCACCGATAGGCCAGACACAAGCAGGAACATGACGAAGGGCAGGGCGATCAGCAGCCACGAGGCCACCTGCTTCGAGATGCGGCGCGGGGCTTCACGCGGGGCGAAACGCTGGTCGGCCTGTCGTGCAGCCAGATAGCCGATGAAAAAGGCCACGAACACGAACAACAGCGGCAGGTTGATCTGGTCAAAGAAGGGCGCTATGAACAGGCTGAGGTACTCGCCTGCGCTGCGAATGCCGCGATAGGGCAGGTCAATCGTGTTCGTAATCGGGATGGGCTTGCCGTTCACCTGTGGGCGTTCGGTCTGGAAAATAAAGCCATCGGTCATGCGGCTGTACTGCGATACCCGCGAACTGCCGCTGCTAGTGCCGCCGCCCGTGCTGGTGCCAGAGAAGTTCAAACTGCGTTCTAGCAGCGGGTAGATGCCCTGCGTCCGCAGGATGATCGCTGTATCTTTGTTCTTGCTGCCCTCGGTTTGTTTTTCGAGGATGTACCAGCCGTCGGCGGGGATTGTCACGCGCAGCGGTTCGGCGCTGTCGGTCGTCAACACGGCTTCGCCCAGCACATCGCCGTCGGTATTCAGCAGACGCACCTGCACCGGCGCGTTGTTCAGGTTGTAGGTTTCGGTGATGGCGGGCGGCACCTGCAATTTGTCGCGTTCAATCGTCAGGCGGTCGCGCTGGTTCTGGGTGAGCGATTCGCCGGCCAGCAGCGCGTTGATTTCGTCCATCCGCGTGCTGTTGTCGAGGTGGGTTCCCGCCAGATTGCGCAGTTGATTAGCGGCATCGTCCACAAAACCCGCTAGGTCAGAGAGGGCGGCGTCATCTGCGCCGAGATCGGTGGCGATGGCTACGGTAACGGTTTCACCCTGTCGGGCGATGAAGGCCAGCGTGGGCTGTGGCGTGAGCGAATCGCTGCCGGCTTTGATCTGCGCTGTGCCGGCTGCCAGATACGTAACCGGAACAGGGGACACGTTTTGAATCAGGGGCGGTAGCCCGAATAGCAGCACTACGATGAGCAGCACGCCTAGCGCGTAGCGACGGCTGAGTCCCACCCATGCTGCCAACGCCACGCCGCCGGTGAATGCCACTAGCAAAATGAGCGCCGTCACCCGCCATTCGGCGCTGAGTTCGTAGCGGCCTAGCATGTACAAGCGGAAGTTGAACAGGATGGCGAACCAGTTTGCTTGCCCGATCACCCACGCGGCGAAGGACACGATCACGCCCACAATAATCGTGATTCCCAGTAGGGTGAGGAAGGTGTCTGACCACGAGTTGAACAGGTTGCGCCGCGCCCACCCTAGCGGCCCCACCGCCAACAGCGGCGGCGGTTTGACCGGCGGTTCGTCGTAATTCACAATCGGCGCGGCAGCGTTGACGGGACGGGGATCAGGTGTGATGGACATCGCTTACCTCGTCACCAGTTTGAAGCGGCGGTTAAAGGTGTTGGTAAACAGCGAGATCAACAGGCTGATAATCAGGTAGAAGATCATCAGCATGGTGATGCCCGTCACCGACTGACCGGACTGGTTCATGATGGTGGTCGTGACCAGCACCGCATCGGCATAGGCGATAGCCGTCGCCAAACTGGAGTTCTTCGAGAGGTTCAAATACTGGTTGCCGAGGGGTGGAATAATCACGCGCAGCGCCTGTGGCAAAATAATCAGGCGCAGCGTTTGCGGCGTGGTCAGCCCCAGCGCCCGCGCTGCTTCGATCTGCCCGCGTGGGACAGCCAGAATGCCGGCTCGCACAATCTCGGCGATGAACGAGGAAGTGTAGACCACCAGCCCTAGCAGCAGCGCCATGAATTCCGGCGGCACTTCGGTACCACTCAAAAATCCGGTGGTCAGGCCGGCGCGGTTGACTTTCTGCTGCGGCAGGATGAACAGAATGGGCTGCGTGCTGTAAAGCTGTTCGTCCGCTTCGGTGAATAGTCCTTGATTCCGCGCTTCTTCCACCGTCATAAAGACGGTTGCGCCTTCTTGCTGTACCGGCACGGTGGTCGGGGTGGGTTCCATGCCCACGAACACCCAGCCCGCCAGCGCAAAGCCGATTACCGCCAGCACCGCGTACCCGCCTCGCGGGAAGGGGCGTCCGGTCGTTTCGGTCAGGCGACCCAGATAGACCCATTGCATACCCGCCAGCGCCGCGCCCACACCCACGAACGCCAGCCATTCAGCCAACCGCGCTGTGGGCAGAATTTCGGGAAACACGAACCCGCGCACGGTGATAAATACTGCCGGATACAGTTCCATACGCAGGCCGCCCTGCGGCATGATGCCAAAATAAAACAGCAACCCGCCGACCCACTGCCCACCCGCC
>CAIPFY010000281.1 GCA_903864435.1 uncultured Chloroflexota bacterium
CCGCCCACTCTCACCGTTTCCACCCGCGCCGCCAGCGCCGGAACCGGATAGGCAGTAGGCTGCGCCGGTATCCAGCCCTGCTCCGCCATCCACCCGCAAACTGCGGACGCAAGCTGTTCCGGTTCCACAAAATGCAGCGCCGCGCCCTGCTGTTCGGCCTCGTGGCGCAATACATCGGCGGCCTCGTCCGGTTGGGGAACGCTGAAGGCACACCCGCCGCGCTCAATAATGCCGGCCTTGTGCTGCGCGATGGATTGCAGCGACCCGCCTAGCATGGTCACATGTTCCAATTCCAACGGCGTGATAACCGCCGCCGCCTTCGGCACAGTGTTCACCGCATCGAAACGCCCGCCGATGCCCGCTTCCAGCACCATTACCTTCGCACCCGCCCGTTTGAACCACAGCAGCGCCAGCGCAGTCGAACGTTCAAACGTGCTATACGGGAAATTCAGCCGTTCCGCCGCCTGCTGGACTTCCTGCGTCAGCGCCACGAAAATTCCGGGGGTAATCATCCGTCCATCCAGCACAAACCGTTCGCGGAAGCTGTGCAGGTGCGGCCCGGTGAACAACCCCACTCGCAGCCCCGGCACAGTTCGCAGCGCCGCCGCAATCGCCGCACACGCGCTGCCCTTGCCCACCGAACCCGCCACCACCACCGCCGGAAACTCGCGCTCCGGGTTGCCGAGTACATCCAGAAGCCGTTGCATCGGCTCCAGCGCACGCGGGAAATCCACCGCCCGCACCGGACGGCACATCACTTCTAACGCCTGATAATAATCCATCACACACCTTCAAAATGGATACGCAATAAGCCAATCTTTCGGCCCACGATCTGTTTCCCCGCGCTGTTCACCCCCTTTCGAAAAGCATCCCCCCGCTGCGCTTCCCCTCTACATTTCATTTCAATGGAGAGGGGATAAGCGGGGCGACGCTCTTACCGATCCGTGAAACCCAGTATACTCATTTCCAGCCGCCGTACCGCATCCGGCAGTTCGCTCAGGTTGAGCAGCAGCGCGTCCGCGCTCACCGGTTGATCGTCGGCATACGGGTACAGCAAGGCGCGGGCGAACGGGTCTTTGCTGTGCAAGCGCGTCGGCACGCTCTCCAACGGCGGAATCCACACGGTCTTAAAGCCGTGTCCCGCCGGATACAGCACATCATCATCGTAGCGATCCCCCACCATAATTTGCAACTGCGTCTGTTCCGGCCACGCGCCGAAAAAGCGCCGATCACGCTTCAGCCCGTTGTGGCTGTCCGGCGTGAGGACGGCGCTGAACAGCGGAGTCAGCCCCAGCGCGTCCAGCACAGGTTGTTGATACTTCGCCAGCCCTTTCGTCGCCACCACCAGCGCCCGGTGCGCCGCTGCCAGATCGCGCAGCGCGGCCTCCGCCCCCGGCAGCACGTTCGAGTGGCTGGCGGCATATTGCCGGACGAGCGCCTCCGCGCTGCCTTCCACCGTCATCCCCCAACGCCCCGCCACCGTCTGCGCGATGTCGTCCCAGTCCATCGCCCGCAGCGGTGGATAGGCCGCGTCCGCCTGCCGCAACGCATACTCGGCTTCCACCGCCTCGCGCACGGCTTCTAACGGCTGTCCGGCTCTGGCGGCAATATCGCCCAACAGCGCCGGCCACACGGCACGCTCGAACGGGTTGACCATGATCGTCCCGTCCAGATCAACAAATACCACGACAGGTTGCGTCATGCCCCATCCTCCTTATCCATACCAGTCGCCCCGTGTACCAGCGCCCACAAGCGCGGCACATCCCGCGCCAACACGTCCGCCTCGCTGCGCCAGCCAAACCCCGGCCCCACGCCGCCATATTCCAGCGCCACAATGCGCGGTTGCGACCAATCCCCCGCGTGAATATGCGCCAGCGCCCATTCGGTCAGCGACCAATCGGCATCGGTCATCGGGAAGTGGTCTACCCACCGCTGTTCCGCTTCATCATAGCGCGTGCCGGCGATATGCAGTTCGCGCAGGGCGTGTAGCGGCATCCGTTCGATGTAGGCGCGGGTGTCCTCGCCCCGATGCACCGCCGCCATGTGGGCATGAGCGATGTCCAGCAGCAGGCCGCAACCGGACTCGTCCACAATCTGCGTGATGCGCTCCGGCGCAAGCACCGCGTCCGGTATTTCGTAGTTCGGGTCCCAATTGGCATTTTCAAGAATGACGCGCTCTGCCCCGAACAGCGCCACCAGCCGCGCCACGTCCTCGCGCATTGCCTGCATCAGCACATCGGCCTGCACAGGCGAACAACCCGTCAGCGGCATACCGGCGAAATCGGAAGCCTTCGGCGCGAGGTGCGTGTTGATGAAGGGCGTGAGGCTGCCCGCCAGCAACGCCTCGATATGCGGCAGCCCCACCGCGTCGAAGTTATTGCGCCCCGCCATCAGCGGGAAATGCACATAGGCCGGAAGTTGCATTTGCGCCTGCGCCACCATATCCGGCCAGTCGGGGCATTTGTACAGGCCGAAGCGCACCGCGCCCGCCGTCAGCAGCGCCGCCGCCTGTGGCGAATAGTTGACTGCAATCTGCATAGCGACCTTCCTGTGTGCGAGGCACAAAATCTTGCGCCGCTGCGAAAACCTATGGTAGACTACCCGCACAGCCGTTAGCAACGGCGAAATGACTCGGACGTGTTGCAGAACGACTCAGATCATCCTCCCCCATGTTTGAACATCCTTAACGGAGACATTTTCCGGTGTTAAGGCTTTCTTAACTGCCGGTTTTTACATTGGGCGGGGGGCATTGGCTCAGAGAGGGAATCCAGCTTTGGACGTGGGCAGTATTGCGTTTTTATTCGGGCTTATCGGGGTTCATGCCGCCATCACACTGGCATATTCGGCTGTAACCAACAGCCGTGAAACACTTTTCAAAGAACATGAAACCGCGCATGGCGACGACATCCCGCCGCGCCTGCATCTCACCTACCAGTTGAGCCTGCTGTTGGTACGCTTCACCATCGCGGCGGTGGCGGTCACGCTGCTCGGTCAAACGCTGGCGGCGCAAATGGTGATGGACAACCGCGATCTGGCACGCATCCTCGCCTATATCGTGGTGTTGTTCCCTACCGCCATCCTCACGCTGATTCTGGGCGACCTCGTGCCGGAAGCCATCGGCACAACCCGTGCCGACCGACTCGCGCCCGGTGCGCTGCGGCTGCTGCGGACGCTCACGCTCATCCTCAGCCCGCTGGTGACGGCGATGATCGCCCTCAGCCGCTGGTTAGCTGGCATTTTCGGCAGCGGCGACCGCGTGAACATCTTCACCGAAGAAGAAATCCTGACCATGCTGGATGCCAGCGAAAAAGAAGGCGCGATTGAGAATGAGGAGAAGGAGATGATCTACTCCGTCCTCCAGTTCGGGGATCGGCTGGCGCGAGAAGTCATGGTGCCGCGCATTGACATCGAAGCCGTCGAGATCAGCACGCCGCTGGACAAAGCCCTCACCACGCTCATCGAAACCGGACACTCGCGCATCCCCGTCTACGAAGACACGATTGATAACATCAAAGGGCTACTGTACGCCAAAGACCTGCTGCGCGAACGCAACCACCCGCGCCCGCTGAAAGACATCCTGCGCAAAGCCTTCTTCGTGCCAGAGAGCAAACAGGCCGATGTGCTGCTGCGCGAACTACGCGCCAACAAAATCCACATGGCGATTGTGGTGGATGAATACGGCGGCACAGCCGGACTCGTGACGATTGAAGACCTGATTGAGGAGATCATCGGTGACATTCAGGACGAGTACGACTTGAACGAAGAAGCCGAATACGTGCAGCAGGGGCCGGATGCCTACATGGTGGATGCCAGCATCAACCTGTCGGACTTCAACGACCTGATGGATGTAGAATTTTCCAACGAGGACAGCGACACGCTCGGCGGTTTCCTGTTCACCCTGTTCGGGCACGTCCCCGAAGTGGGCGAGAGCGTGGAGCATGGAAATTTGAAGCTGCGGGTCGAAAAGCTGGATGGCCGCCGCATCCGCAAGGTGCAGGTCACGCGGCAAACACCGCCGCCGCAAGCCTCTACCGACAGCGCGGACAACAGCGCCGCGCAACCGCAACCTGTATCCGAATAACGCTCATAGAGGAGATCATCATGCCGGTTCGCATTGATGTCTGGTCAGATTTTGCCTGACCGTGGTGCTTTCTAGCGTCTTCCAGTTTGGAAGAACTCACCCGGTCGCACGATGTCGAAGTTTTCTGGCACGCTTTTGAACTGCGCCCGAAAGGGTCGCCGCCCATGCCCGCCGAATATGCCGAGTACATCCGCACACAGGCGCAACCGCGCTTTCAAGCAATGGCGCAGCAGCAGTACGGCATCGAGATCAACAGCGGCAAGTTCGGCATCGAAAGCCGCGCCGCGCTGATCGGCGCACAGTTCGCCGCCGAACAAGGCAAAGCGCAAGCCTATCACGATGCGGTGTTCCGCGCTTACTGGCAGCAGGCACAGTCCATTGATGACCTGACCGTGCTAACCGACCTCGCCCAGCGGGTCGGCCTCGATCCGGTGCTGTTCCGCGCCGCGCTGGAAGATGTGCATTACGAGGAACAGGTGGAAGGCGACATCGCGCAAGCGCAAACGCTCGGCTTAAACGGCGTTCCGGCGCTGGTCTTTGACAGTCGCTATCTGGTCAGCGGGGCGCAGTCGTACACGGTGCTGTGCCGCGTCGTGGAGGATATCCAGTCGCGCCAGAGCAACGCATAAACACCAGCGGCGGGGGTGGCTACCATCCCCGCCGCCGTTAGCGCCGCAGCGCCCTCAATCCATCTGACGCTGCGCCAGCGTGTAAAACAGGCCGTTCGAGTCGCGCATCAGTTCGGCGAACGTCCCTTCCTGCACGATGCGCCCTTTGTCCATCACCACAATCCGGTCAGCGGTCATAATCGTACTCAGCCGATGCGCGATCACGATGCGCGTGGCATCCAGCGCCGCGAGGCTGCGCGTGACCACCGCCTGCGTCTGATTGTCGAGGGCGCTGGTGGCCTCATCGAACAGCAAAATGCGCGGCTTTTTGGCGATCGCCCGTGCGATCAACACGCGCTGCCGCTGCCCGCCGGAGAGGGTGCTGCCGCCCGCGCTGATGAAGGTGCGTAACCCCATCGGCATCCGGCGCACGTCCTCCTCCAGCCCTGCCATACGCGCCGCCTCCCACGCTTCATCCAGCGTCAACGGCGCTTGTCCGGCGATATTGGTGTACAGGTCGCCCGTCATCAGTTGGCTACTTTGCAACACCACGCCCAACTGCCGCCGCACCGCCCGTAAATCGAGGCCGTTCAGGTTCTGCCCATCATAGAACACGCCGCCCGAATCCGGTTGCTCGAAGCCCAGTAGCAGCCGCAGCAGCGTACTCTTGCCCGACCCCGATGCCCCCACCAGCGCCACGAATTCGCCGCGCCGCACATGCAGCGAAATATTATCCAGCACCAGCGGCGCTTTAGCGGTATAGCGGAAGTTCACGCGGCTAATTTCGATCTCCCCGAACAGCACGCCGGGATCGGCTTTGGTCGCGCTCACTTCCGGCGCGGTGTACAAAATGGGCAACGTGCGCTCATAAGAAGGCACAATCCGCAGCAGACTGGTCACGGCGCTGCTCAATAGCAACCCCGCGCCGAGGAACTGATTGAAGGCCGCCACGAACGCCGCGAACGCACCGCTGTTCAACCCCAGCGAACGCTCGCCCGCCGCCGCGAACAGCACCAGCAGCGCCAGCACCGTGAACGCGGCGTTGAACACCAGCAAACGGTTGTTGATCTCCCGCACGCGCAGCGCCAGCCGCCGTTGGGCGCTGTACTCCCGCGCCCAGAACGCGAACGCCCGCGCCTCCACCCCTGCGATTCGCAGTTTGGAGATGCCCGTAATCAGTTGCAGCACCAGCCCGGAAATGCGACCTTCTACGTCGCTCAGGCCGCGCAGGGGGGCGGTTTGCGTGGCGCTGACCGCGACGGTTGCCACCACTGCCACCAGCACCAAGCCCGTCGCCAGCAGCGCCAGCGGTGCGCTGATGAAGAACAGCAGCGCGAAGTTGAACAGCGAAAACACGCCCGACAGGATGGACAGCACCACCGAACCGGATACCGCGCCACGAATCGCGCCGATGCCCAGCGCACGACTGCTCAGATCGCCCGCCGTGTAAGCGCGGAAAAAGGGCATGGGCAGCTTGAGCAACCTGTCCCACACCGCCGCTTGCAGGGTAGCATCCAACCGGCTTTCGATGCGTAAAATAGCGACGCCGCGTGTGATTTGCAGCAGCGCCGCCGCGATGGCGCTGCACACCAGCGCAGCGGCCACCAGCACCAGCAGCGAACGCTCGTTCAATGGAATCACCGTGTTGAACAGCCAGCCCAGCGCCAGCGGCGGCAGGATGCCCAGCGCCCCGCCCGCCACGCCCATCAGCAGCACCGTCCACAGGTCGCGCCGCGCCCCGCGCAAGCCGAAATGCAGCACCGCCCACCACCCGCGCAACGGTTCATCCGGCAGCGGGCAGTAAAAAGCGTAAGCACGGGAATTGAGCGCCGCCGCCACCGCCGCTGTCAACGGCGTTTCAGACCGCGCCGACGGGTCATGCAGCACATAGCGCCCCGGCGAAACCGGCAACAGCGCCACCGGACGCTGATCTTCCGCGCCGAAGGCCAGCAACGGGCCGTTATCCTGTTGCCACCAGCCCTCGCGCAGCGCCACCTGCCGCACCCGCATCCGCGAGGCCGCCGCGATGCCCTCCAGCGTTTGCGCTTCGGCCTGTCCATCCAGCGGATCAGGACGGGGGCGCACCTCGATGCCCATCGCGCCGCCCACCAAGCGGCAGGCCGTCACCAGCGGGTCTTCCAGTCCGTACCCCGCCAGCAGCGCCACCGACTGATGCGGTTGCAGCACTGAAGCCAGCAGCGCGGAGGCATTCCGCAGCGCCGTCTGATTGGCGGCAGCACGCGCCTTCAGCCGTTCGCGTTCGGCGCGTTCCTCGCGCTGCACGTTCCAGATAATCAGGTCGAGCGCCATGCGGTGAAAGTTATCCAGACAGTTGCGGGCGTAGGGCTGCGTCAGAAACGTTTCGGTATCCAGCGCCAGCAGATGGGAAGGGCCGACGGCTTGCAACCATGTCTGCTCGGAAATCGGCAGGAAGTCGTCCTCGCCCATCAGCGGCAGTTCTTCCCATCCCATGAAGCGGGTGATGCCCAACGGGGCACTCACCCACAGCAGTCCCCGGCGCGGTCTGGCAATCGCGCCAGCCTTCAACGCCAGTTCATGCCCGGCCTCCAACGCCTCAAAGCCCCGCGCCGGCAGCGCCAGATATTGCGCCAGCCCGGACGACAACCCTTCCGCCCACTGGCGCACCAGATCAGCGGCTTCGGCAGCGGTTTCAGGATCGAGCGCGAAGGCTTCCACCATCGGCCACGTCAGCGGTTGCAATTCCGTGCCGGCGGAGCCTACCGCCACCAGCCCCACCTCACGCCCGTAGTGCTTCAGGTTCATGCCGAACAGGGCGCTACCTGCTTCGGCGCGGAACACATGCCGCCGCGCCCCATCCGGGCCGTCCGCGCCCAACCGCACCGCGAACACATCCACCGTGCCGGACACGATCAGCCACACGCGCTCCGGTTCATCCAGCATGAACGGCTTATGGCTGCCCACCAGCAACCGCCCCCCGGCCTGTTCGGGAAGCCGCGCCAGCAGCAACGACTCCGCCGCGCTCATGATTGCACCTCGTGCATGGCGGCGCGCACACTCTCCGAAACATCGGCGGAAACCAGTTGTTGATACAGCCCCGGCTGACCGCGCAGTTCGTCGTGCGTGCCGCGCTGCACGACTTTGCCAGCCTCCAGCACAATGATCTCGTCCGCGTCGCGGATGGTACTCAGGCGGTGCGCCACGATCAGGCAGGTGCAACCGCGCCGCCGCAAATGGTCGTCAATCTGGCGCTCGGTCAGGGTATCCAGCGCACTGGTGGCCTCGTCCAGAATCAAAATAGTCGGGCTGCTCACCAGCGCCCGCGCAATCTCCAACCGTTGCCGCTGTCCGCCGCTGAAGTTGCGCCCGCCTTCTTCGATGCGGTGTTCGTAGCCTTCGGTACGATCCAGAACATCATCATGAATCGCCGCGTCTTTGGTCGCCCGCAGGATGCTGGTTTCCGGCAGGGTATGATCCCACAGCGTCAGGTTATCGCGCACGCTGCCCTCAAACAGGAAGATGTCCTGATCCACCATCGCCAGCGAATTGTTCAGCAGCGCACGGGGAATCTGGTCGCGGCGCTGACCGTCAAACAGGATTTCGCCCGACCACGCCGGATACAACCCGGCCACCAGCCGCGCAATCGTGGATTTGCCGCTGCCCGAACCGCCCACTAGCGCCACCCGCGTCCCCGGCTTCAGCATCAGATCGAGGTTCTCGATCAGCGGCGGCGCAAGCGGACTGTAGCCGAACGTCACCCCGCGCAGTTCCACCTGCCCCTTCAGCCGCGCATCAGCGACTGGCTCTTGCGCCGCATCAACCACCGCCAACAGCGGGTCAATCTCGTAGCGCAGCACGTCATCCAGCCGGTTCAAATCGCCTTCCACTTCTTGCAGCCGCCCGCCCAACACCACCAGTTGATTGACCGGATCGAGGAAGCTCAACATCAGGCTGTAAAAGGCCACCAGCATACCGGGCGTGAGCGTCCCCTGCATGATTTGCAGCCCGCCGATGCCAAAGACCGCCGCCGTATTCAGCGCCAAGAGCAGCGGCGGCACGACGGCGAGAATCTGCGTCAGCCGTCCCAACCCCTGCTGCGCGTTCAGCATCTTGGCCTGATAGCCTGCCCAGCGGGCGAACGCATCCGCCTCCGCGCCCGTCGCCTTCAGCGTTTCCACGCTCTGCAAGCTGTTCATGGCGGTGGCGACCATCTTGCCGCGATCTTGCATCATCCGCAGGTTGATATCTACCCGCCGCCGCGACACTGCCCGCAGCGCCAGCGCGTTCAGCAGCGCGATACCGATACTCAACACGCTCAACACGGGACTGTAAAGCGCCATCAACAGCGCGAAGAACACGATCAAAATCAAGTTGAGCAGCGTGGTCGCCAGTTCTTCCGAAACGGCCCGCGCCACGCGGTCATTCGCGCCCACGCGGTAGCCGATCTCGCCGCCGTACCGCTGCGTGAAAAAGCCCATCGGCAGGCGCAACACATGCCACAAAAACTGTGCGGAACTGCTCAACGCCAGCCGCATTTCCAGCCGCATCAGGTAGGATTGCTGCAAATAGGTGAGCGCCGCTCGCACCAGCGCCGTCAGCGCCATCACCAGCAGCAGCCCCGGCAGCCAGTCGGCGCGGCCTGCCAGCAGAATATCGTCCAACAGCACACGGGCGAAGGCCGGCACCACCAGACCGGGGATGATGAGCGCCACGCTCGCCAGCAGCACGAACAGCAGCGCACCCCACGCCCCGCCCAACCGCCGCGCCAGCGCCGCGATCACCCATTGGCGTTCACCTGCGCGGGTAAAATTCGCACCCGGTTGCAATTCCAGCGCCACGCCCGTGAACGACTGGTCAAATTCGGCTTCGCTCACAGTGCGCGGGCCGTAAGCCGGGTCGTTCAAATACACCTGCCCGCGCCCGAAACCTTCCAGCACCACAAAATGATCGAAGTTCCAGTGAATGATGAGGGGCAATTTCAGGTCGCGCAGCCCCTTCGGTTCAGATTTATACCCCCGCGCCTCCAAGCCGTAGCGCCGCGCAGCCCGCAGGATGTTCCCGCCCGTCGCCCCATCGCGGGAGACACCGCACTGCGCCCGTAGTTCTTCCAGCGGCACGATGCGCCCGAAGTAGCCCAGCACGCTGCCCAGACAGGCCGCGCCGCACTCCAGCGCCTCCATTTGTAGAACCGTCGGCGTATGCACACGGGTCATGACGCGCCATCCAGCAAAAAATCAATCGGATGGCGCTGCCGCACGATGATCTGCGCCGAGCAGGGCATCCCGTCCAGCAAGGTGAACAAGTCCGGCGGAATGCTCTTTGACCAGCGATAACCGTTGGCTTGATCGGCAGCGCCGCCCGCCCGTTCCAGATCGAGCCGCGCCTCTACCAGATCGCCGCTTACCAACAGGCGGTCTACCCGCGCCGGATCGCCCACCACCGCCAGCAAATCGTCGCGCAGCACAGGCAGGCGCTCTACGTTCATCACCTGCCCCAGAATCATCCCGCGTTCGCTGGACAGGCCAAACGGCAACACTTGAGCCGATGCGCCTTCAGGGATGGGCTGCGTTCCCGGCGGCGCATAAACCACCGCGCTGAATGCCTCGCCATCCGGCAGTCGCTTCAGGACGCAGTAGGCGGCAGTGGTTTGCACCGGAATTTCGGCGAGAAGCGCCACCGCCGCCGCCAGCGCCAGCAGCGCCAGCAGGGCGATCAACGCAAACCACCCTTTGGGGGTCGTCACCTGCAAAAGTTGATCGAGCTGTTCCGGTGAGGACAGTCGTTCAAGTGCTGTTTCACGAAAAATGGGGTCGGTTTCAGGCTGCATTTCGGTTCGTCTATCGTTGATGTTAAGGCAACTCTAGCACCGAGGCTGTATTTTGCAAAACAGGCGAGGCCAATAAAAACGGGACAGCGTGTGCTGTCCCGTGTTGTGGTTCTGAAACTGAAGTGCGAACTTAGATGTTGCGGATGAGGTTCGAGAAAATGTTGCCGATGGCCGGGCCAAGCAGCGCCAGAATGACGATCACCACGACGGCGACCAGCACGAGGATGAGCGCGTATTCGACCAAACCCTGACCTTGTTCACGAGGCATGTACAGCATGGCGGATAACTCCCTGTTAGATAAAAGTGCGAGAATAGTGCTTCTGCATTCACATTAACATTAACCATGAAACTTCGTCAAGGGGTCAACCGTTAAGATGGCGAAGCACAGGATACAAGTACCATTAGATTTTGCGAATGAGATTTGAAAACATGTTGCCGATGGCCGGGCCAAGCAACGCCAGAATGACGATTACGACGACGGCGACCAGCACGAGGATGAGTGCATATTCGACTAATCCCTGCCCGTCTTCACGAGGCTGATATAGCATGATGAAATTCCTCTCAGATAATGATTGATGATCTGACTGCGAATAATTCCACCTTATCATGTCTATAAAGAATAAGTCAAGCACAACTCGACAACTTTTTACAAAGGGTACAAAAATTTTACGCCGGTGGGGGCTGTTCTAAATGATTCGCTAGGCGTTGCAGGCTGTGTTGCACAGCCGACGCTTGCAATTCAGGCGCTTCGAGCAACTTCAGCACCGCATAGTGATCGTTGAAATTGGTGGCATAAGCCGCGTTCAACCCGCGCAGGCCAGCTGCATTCCGCAGCAGGTTCGGGTACTCCTGCGCCGCATGGAATTGCACCGCTGCCAGCAGGGTTTCGACGCTCACCGCCCGCCCGTCCACCCGGATTTTGAGCGTCGCCACATCCAACCCCGCCGCTGCTGCTGTTTGGCGCACGGCGGCCACCAGCGGCAGCGTTTGCCGCGCCCAATCCATCAGCGGATGGGCAGGCGCAGGCGGGGCTACCGTTTCGCCGCGCAAAGTCAGGCGCACCGCGCCTACAAAAGCCTTCAGATAACGACCCGCACCAGACATAACAATCCTTTCAACGACGGCGCAACAGTTCGATTCCAGCCACCAGCAACACACCCACCTGCACCACCAGCCCGATGATTAACCACACCGGCGGGCTGTTGTTGGGGGTGATAGTCACGCCACCGCCGGAGTCACCCGCAGGCGTGTTCACCAGCGCCACCGCTTCCGGCGTTACAGTGGGTAAGTGCGTAGGGATGAGGATTTGCACCTGTGCGGGAACGCTGTTGGCAGTCGCCGCAATCACCACCGGCGTGAAAGTGGGCGCAGGCGTATCGGTCATCGGGAGCGTGGGGTCGGGCAGCAGCACGGCTCCGGGCGTGGCGGTCACAGGCTCCGGCGTGGCGCTGGCAGATTCGGGCGTGCTAGTCGGCGCATCGCCCGGTGTGGGCGTGTAAGTGCCTGCTTTGGGCGGCACCAGAAAAATCGAACCCACTTCCAGATCGCGGTAATCGTTCTGGTTCAACCCGTTCAACGCCACCATCGTCGGAATATCCGCCCATGTGTAGCCGTAGATCAGCGCGATGTCGCCTAGCGTGTCGCCCGGTTGGATTTCGTGCATGATGTTGCCGCGTGAATCCAGCCCCACCACATACGAAGGTGGCCCGCTGGCGGCGCTGTTTCCCCCGCCGCCGGAAGCCGCTGGCGGGAC
This sequence comes from uncultured Chloroflexota bacterium, assembly GCA_903864435.1. GTDB lineage: Bacteria > Chloroflexota > Anaerolineae > Aggregatilineales > Phototrophicaceae > CFX2. The sequence goes on from CAIPFY010000281.1 coordinate 12,249, forward strand.
ATAAGCCGCGCCGCCCGGATTGCCGAACACCAGCACATAGGCGCTGCCCCAGCCACCGCTGGCGATTCCCACGCCCACTTCCTTATAGCGGGCGTTGGTCAAACCCGCGTAGTGGATGGCGGAGTTAATCCAGAAGTTCCACGCATCATCGGATGTGGCATTGGTGCCGCCGTAGATGTTCTCGCTCACTTCGGTGGTGGTGTAACCCGCCGCCATCGCCCGTGCGCGGGGCGTGGAACCATCCGGTCGAGCATGAGCAATCGTGCCGGTGTCCACCATCCACTGTGCCTGACTCTGCGCGGCAGCCGCTAATGCGCTGTTCCATGTATAGGCGGGCAACCCTACCGAAGTGCGCAAGTTGTTGATGCGCCCCATCAGTCCGGCACCGTCCTGTGCGGAAACTGGAACGCGATACAGCAGCAGCACAAACGCGATGCAAAAGATCAGTTTCTTCATGAGCAAGATTGTAGCATGGGCAACAGATGAGGAAAACGCGCAAAAAAATGAGACTTTGAAAGTCATACACAACTTTAATGGAGGTTAAGGGTTATCATCATTACATCATGTTTTTTAACGTAAGATCAAGCCAAATAGGGTATAGGGTTGGGAACATGCACGAGACACCGGTCATACAATGGTCTATCATCATCGCCGTCAGCTATCTGCTAGGTTCCATCCCTACAGCCTATCTGGTTGCCAAGCGCAAGAACCTGAACATTTTTGAAGTGGGCAGCGGCAACATGGGCGCGACCAATGTCATCCGCGCAATGGGCTTCTGGTGGGGCATTCTGGTATGGGCATTCGACAGTACCAAAGGCATCCTCGCCATTCTCATCGCCACCGCCATTATGCCAGATCACAAACCCGCTGCGACGGCTGTCGCGGCTACGGTGTCGGTCATCGGGCATAACTGGTCGCTGTTCGCCTCGATGATTACCGGCACGCTGCGCGGCGGCAAAGGCGCGGCCATCTGGTTCGGCACCATGCTGGTCATGGCGCCCCTACAGGTGTTGATCGGGATGGGCTTGCTAGGTGGGCTGGTGATCGCCTCCACGCGCTATGTTTCGCTGGCGGTGCTGGCGATGTGCGCCCTTTCTACGCTGTGGGTCTTTGTGCTGATTAGCCAGAGCCAACTGCCCATCGAGTATACATTCTACTTTCTCATCGTCACGCTGCTCATCGTCATCCGCTTCCGCGAGAACATTCAGCGCCTGATTTCCGGCACTGAACGGCGCTTGGGCGAGAGCGCCTAACCCGTCCACTCATGACTCGAACCCTGTTTCGCGCCGCAGCCTGTGCTGCGGCGTTGTTATTCGTGGTCAGCGCCTGCGCCGCGCCGCCAGTGCCGCCCACTACCCCCGCGCCCACTGTGACCGCGCTTGTCCGCGCCACGCTCCCGCCGACATGGACACCCACGCCGCCGCCAACGGTTGCGCCGCCCACCGCGCTCCCTTCGCCCACGCCCACCCGTACCCCCGCGCCCACCCTCAGCGCCGCCGAACGCTGCGCCAACTTTGTCGTCAATTCCAACATAAAGCACCTTCGCAGTTTTGGGCGGGGCGATCAAATCGCGTTTCTGGTGAACGCCAGCACGCCGGACGGCATTCGCTTGACGGTACGGCAGCGATTCAGCGGGGAAAACCTGAACGCGGATGTGCCGGGGGGCAGCCTCGTCGGGCTGCAACTGCCGCTGAAACGGCTGTCCGCCTACGGCCTATACGACTGGACGCTGACCTTGCGCGACGGCGAAACGGCGGTCTGCACCGTGTCCGGCGCATTCATTTACCGCGCAAATCCCTTCCCCCCGCAGGCCGATTGACGAGGCGAGAGGCGCTTTTCCGCCACCTTCAACCTCTTACAGTATGTAAGAAGTTCGCGCCAAACAAAAAGGGCGCGAAGGTTCGCGCCCGCTTAGAGACATTTACCCTCATCCCCCGTCCCCTTACTCCCTCAGGGCGAAGGGGTGCAAGGGGGTTACGCGACTCTTAAGTCCCTCACCCTGAGGGAGAGGGATTTAGGGTGAGGGTGGGTTTCAGGCGCTTAGAGCTGGCGAATGACCGACAGCACCTTGCCTTCGATGCGGCAATTCCGCGCTTCCACATAGATCGGTTCCATGTTGGGGTGGGCAGGCTGCAAACGCACCTTCGAGCCTTCTTTGTAGAAATACTTGAGCGTGGTTTCGCTGCGGTCGGTCAGCCACACCGCCACCATATCGCCATTCTTGGCAGTTTCCTGACGGCGGAAAATCACAATGTCGCCTTCGCGGATCATCGCGTCCATCATCGAGTCGCCCTTCACGCGCAGCGCATACGAGTCGGCGGGGTCGTTGCCGCCTAGCATATCGGATGTGACCTCGATCAGGTCGTCCTCATCGTAGTGGTAATCATCCGGCACAGGCACGGGGTTGCTGGCAAAAATATGACCGATGACCGCGATCTTCTGCGGCTTGAGTGCTGCCACTGTGCGCCCCGCTTTGCGATCGTTACCCGGCACCGGGCCAGTCAAGCGCAGCCCGCGTGAGACGTGCTGCGAACGATTCAGGTAGCCGGCCAGCACCAGTTTATTCAGGTTGTAGTTCACCACCGAAGTCGAATTGATGCCCGTGTTTTCACCAATCTGGCGAATGGTGGGGGGAAAACCGTTTTCCTCGATATAGGATTCGATGTAGCGCAGCATATTACGCTGCCGTTCGGAAAGTTGATTAAAGTCCTTGTTGGGCATCATCTCACCTCAATGGTTTCATGAAAGATTGTTCTATAGTATAGACGAACCCCTGTTCGGTTGTCAAATTTTCACGGGAACAACCCGCGAAGTATGCCGAAAACTTAATGAGAACGCGGTTTGTTCCGCCTCAATCTTCATGCCACATCAAGCTGGCGGTTCGCCAAAACACTCGCCCGACAGGTCATCCCCGAAGCAGGCGCGGTTGTGGTCTGCCGTCATCGTCACCACCTGCCGATCCGGGAACAGCGCCAGAATCCCCTCGCGCACCCCTGCGCCGCCGTTGTCCCATGCCGCCACAATCGGGCTGTCCAGAAACGGGCTGGTAGAGGCCATCAAAGCGCCGAACGCCCGCCAGCGCACATCCGAACCGCGAATCAGCACCAGCACCGGACGCGCCCCTTCGCGCCGCGCTTCGACGGCCTCAATCAGCGCCGGACTCACCCAGTTGAACCGATACAACGGCTGAATGCGCGGCATACTGTACCCGTACAGGCTCACCAGCAGCGCAGCAGTCAGCGCCCCGCCCACTGTCCAGCGCCAAGCACGCCCCCGCGCCGCCAGCGCCCCCAACGGAACCGCCGTCAGCAACGCGCAGGCCGTGAGCGCCTCGTAGTAGTAGCGGGTGCTGTAGAGTTGCGACCCGATCCAGTAAGCGATATACAGCACGATCAGCCCCACCGGAACCGCCAGCAGCAGCGCAGTCCACACCGCACGGCGGTCAGGGGTGCCGACAAATAAGGCGGCGAACGGCAGCACGAACCACAGTCCCGCCCCGGCCATCCAGACCACCGCCACATCACGATCGCGCAGCCAGTTCACCGGCAAATTGGTGCTGGCGGCATAGATCACCACGCCGAATGCGAACCACGCCGCCCATACCCACGCCCGCCGCCGCAAACCGAGCGCCACGCCCAGCGGAAGAAGCACCGCGCTCAAGCCCACCGCCGGCCAGTACACCGCCGACAGGCGTAAACGATCGGTTTCCGGCGGCATTCCACCCACCTGCCAGCCGAACAAATCCGCCGCCGCCAGCGAGAGATCCCAGCGAGTCTGGCGTAAGCCTTTTTCCAGCGTGTGACCGTTGCGCCCGTAGCCTTCGCCAAAGCCCACCCGATCATAAGGCCACACCAGCAAATACAGGTTGGCACGCGGGTCGCCGGTGGCTGCCGCGTTATAGGCCGGAATCGCCAGCGCGAACGCCACCGTCAGCCCGCCCAACGCCAGCAGCGGAGCCAGTGTCCGCATGACCGCCGCCCACCCGAACGGCAGCAAGCGTAGCAGCTTGATCGCGCTCCACAGCACGAACGGCGCAGCCACCGCCACCCCCGCCAGCGGACGGTTGATGACGGTCAAGCCGAGCGCCACGCCCGCCAGCGCCCCCCACCTCAACGCCTGCCGTCCACCGCGTTCCAGCCGCCAGTAGGCGTAGAAAAACAGGGTGGTGCTAAACAGGGCGGCAGTATGCCCCATCAATGTGCCGTTGAGCAGAAGCGCCATCGGGGAAAAAGCGGTGAGCGCGGCGGCAATCACGCCGGTTTCCGGGTTGAAGATTTCGCGCCCCAAGCGGTAGGCCAGCGCCACCGTCAGCGCCGCCAGCCATGCGTTCACCCACCACGCCTGCCCCAGCGCCGTCCCCACCGAGAGCAGCAACGGCCAGCCTAGCGGATACTTGCCGAACCGCTGACCGCCGCGATCAACCACAAACGGCTGCCAGAACGGGCGGGCGGGGTCGGGCGAGGCCAGCACCGGTTGACCGCCGTTGAGCGCCCGCGCCTGCCAGAGATAGGCCATCTCATCTTCGAGGTGCGGTAGGCGTTCGTACACGCTGCGGCTGACGAGCGCAGTCAGGCCGATGCTGAACGCGACCAGCAGCAGCACAACGGCGGGATACAGAAGGTGGGGGGGGGTGGGTTTTGGGTTCATGAGGCGGGATTATACACCCGCCTCGACTCCGTAGGGAATAACTCAGTTCGAGATATCCAACGGTGAAAGCAACGTGATTTTGTCCGCAAATCGCTTCAGATCAGCCACATTCATCGTAAGCAAGGTGTCTATACCATAAACAAGCATCGTGGCAACCAAATTAGCGTCATGAACCTGTTTACCCAGAGTGGGATATTCCAGCAATAATTCCAATAACTGGCTACGCACCGCTGAAGTCTCATCAGCGATATGAAACAGCCCGTCGAATGCCAAAACCTCATATACGGCTTGCCGAATCGTGAGAGGAACATTCAATGTACGCGGATGAGTCGCTTGAACAACAAACTCCCGAATCACTTGTCCACTAATCCAGAGTTCTGCGCCTTCGCTGATGACACGCTTCAACAGTGCATCCGCTTGAGCGTGCTGACTCATTTCGGACAGAACAACCCGCAATAGGATATTGGTATCCACAAAGACCCTAGCGGCCATCATCATCGTACCAATCCTCACGCCGGATCGAGGGTTCTTCTCGAACAGCAGCATGAATCTTTAGGCTATCCAGCAATTTGAGTTTTTCCTCAATCGTGAGAGGATGTTGGCGGGCACGCTGCGTCAATAACCGCTGAATAAGGTCGTTCTGCTGTTCCTCAGAAAGCTGGTCTACGAGTTCAATCAATTGTTCATATTGAACAGGCAATTGGAGCGCCATTAGACCGATTCCTCACTCATCATCACGGTTTGTCTCTGCAACTATTCTACTACGGGTGCGCCGATCTTGATTCGGCGTTGATAGAGGTGGGGGGGGGTGGGTTTTGGGTTCATGAGGCGGGATTATACACCCGCCTCCCGTGAAACTGGTAGTTACCTGCCCTGCGGAATGGTCACACGAATCGGATCCATCAGCAGACAGTCGGCCTTTTCCGGGTTATTCAACGACGGTGTGCGAATCACCTTGCCTTCAATCTGAACAAGATCACCTGTGTGGATTTCCTGCCCGTTGTCGGTGTGGATGAGCATATC
>CAIPFY010000282.1 GCA_903864435.1 uncultured Chloroflexota bacterium
ACCAGCGAGGCGATGAGCTTGTGCAGCGGTTCGTGCAGTTCGGATAGATTGCAAATCTCTGCCGGCCAGTAGTTCATCTGGACGTTGATATCAAGATGCCAGTCGCCATTCCACGGGGTTTGGATTTCCTCAGCCCAGATGCCTTGCAGATTCGGCGGCAAGCCACCGGGACGCGACGAACTGATCAGCAAATAGCGACCGAAGTTGAAGTAAAGCGCAGCGAGTGCCGGGTCGGGCGCTCCCGCGTTGAATCCCACCAATCGCCGATCCGTCGGCAAGGCGCTGTTAGGCGTGGCTGGAAGATTCAACATCACTCGGCCATACCACTTGGCATGGTCCGCTGATTGCGCCTCGCTCAGTTGACCGAAGGTTTTTAGAGCAGCCTTATCGAGATCCATCTGGGTTGCCGCCAGTGGATCGGATAGATTCCGGCCCGCAAACCCTCGATAATCCGTCGCAGCAGCCAGCAGGACAAGAACTTCATCGGCACCGGTGACGGCCAGCGTGTTGCCCTCGGCTCGGATGCTGCCGCCCGTCGCGATCACCTGGAGGCGCGCTGCATAGGTAACGCCCTTGCCGCCGAGACCATCGTTGAGTGTGCCGGTGATGAGCAGTTCGTTGGCGGAAACGGCGCGAGTTTCAAACCTCTCGGTGCGATCGAGACCGACGCTGAAGGTGATGCTGCGGGGTTTGTTGGAGGTAAAGTGTGAAACGAACACTTCATCCGGCGCAGACACGAAATGATCGCGCTGATAGTTCACGCCATCCCGGGTGTAGTTGACCCGGGCATTTGCAGTCGGGAGCAACAGACTCCGTCGGTAATTTTTGGCTGGTTTTCTGATCACGCCGTCGATCTCGATCTCGGACACTTGGAAATGTTGGGTGCCGGGATTGGGCTGAAAGGTGAACCGAAAGATCTGGAAGGAAGCGGGCTGCTGGATGGCATATTCCCGGCGTTCATGGCGCTTCGCCGAGGTCTTCTCGTCCCGGTGTTCGTCGAGCAAAATCCACACTCTGCCGTCTGACGAGCCTTCGAGTTTCCAGGTGCGCGGATCGCGCTCCGGGACATCCTCGGCTGAGGTAAAGGCGTAGCTTGCCGGGCGCACCGGCTTGCCGGCATCCATCAGCCACTGGACCGGTCGGTTATTGTGTTCGACGCACCATTTCGTGATCGGGTCGGCATCGCTAGCGGCGGCAACTGCTTGCACTTCCTGATGGGGGCGATGACTACTGATGCATTGCGGAGCAGCCGCCCCACCCGAGGGGAATTTGAACCGCAGGTTACCGAGCAGTTGATAGCAACCGAATGGCGCATTCGCCGCATTGGCAAAGGCCGAGCCTTTCCCCTGACAGGTGAATGTCTGGTTTACCAACGCTTCCGCTTCCATGTTTTTTCCTGCCAACAAAAGTCGGCGGATTTCGGCGAGATTTTGGTGTGCTCCCGGCCGGTTGTTCTCCTCGCGGGAACCCGACCAAACGGAACTTTCATTCAGAACAATGCGTTCCTCGTCCACCCCACCAAACACCATCGCGCCGATGCGCCCGTTGCCAAGCGGCAGAGAGGCGCGGAAGCTCGTCGCGGGTTGGTCAAACCAGAGCAGGTTCGTCGGTGCATCGGCGGCCAGGGGCGTGCTGGCGATGGCCAATACAGTGGGAAGCAGGGTGATGAAATTTGGTAGATTCATAGGGATTTGCGATGCGCTGTTTGTCCGAAGCAGATACTCATCAAAAAACAGTGCAAAAACAAGCCTGCGCTCAACCTATTTTCCGGTCACATCAGAGAGGTCAGCGCGTCTCCTTGGAAAAAGTTAATTGGCGGGTTCCTGCTTCTTTATTTGCGCGGTAGCGGGGTCGTAAAGATAATCTTTGATGGAACCGTCGATGAGTCTGTCGATGGTTTCCCGAACGGTTGATAGTGGCACGAGGAACCACTCTTGAGGCTCGACCCCCATCCCAAAGCGGTCTTTCAATTCGAGGTCCAAGCGAGCAGGCGCAAGGAAGCGGTGAAGCACGCGCTCCAATCGACTGCGATCAAGATTCGCCAGCTTGTAGGTCTCCATGATTTCCACCTCTGCCAATAGAAACGTCGGGTCCTTTTTGGCGTTGGCCAACCTTCTTTTCACATCTCCTCCGGTCACCCCAATCTTGTGGATCACCTCTCGGTTTTCAGCGATGAAGGGATGGTCGGACTTGCTCCGCAATACGTAAATGTATCCCGTGTGGGAATCGTAGTCATCCGCGTGCTGCGAGAATAGCGGACCGTGATCTGGCGTTGTGATCCGGCGACTGGCTTTGTCCTTGTAGAGAGCGCG
>CAIPFY010000283.1 GCA_903864435.1 uncultured Chloroflexota bacterium
CAGAACACTTTCGCCTTCGTCCGGGATGCCCCACAAATCGTACCAGCGGCAGCCCCGCGCTTTCGCCCATTGTATCGCTGCCCACTGCACCCCGTAGCTGCCCATGAGGTTGCGCTTGACATCGGACGACGCGCCGTAGAGAGACTGGGCGCAATCGCCCGCCGCGAATACCATCACGCCTGCCAGCGGATCGCTTTCATGTTCCGCCAGAAACAGCGCGGCATGATCTGGCGCGAACAGGTCATAGGCCATGCGGTAGTAATCCGGCGCATGAACGCCGAAAGCGTTGCGCGTGCCGGTGGTCTGCATCATGCCCGTGAAGCGGCTGACTTCGGCTGCGCTGGCCTGCCGATACGCGATTTCATTTTTCAAACTCTGGCGGATTTTGCGGCGCGTCCCTTGATTCATGCGTGCCAGAATGCGCTCGTCGTCATCTGCGATGTCCAGTATAACCGTTCGCGGCGGCTGAACCGTTTGCGGGCTGACCTGAAACCCCATCGCGGCGATGTCCGGCGGCGGTTCGTTCAGGTACAGTCCCGGTTCCCATTTCAGGAAGGCCGCGCCGCGCCGCTTCGCTGCCGAGTCCAGTGCCGCCCACAGTGCCGCCCACTGCGCCGGATCGGTCACGAACGGCCCCATGCCGACATAGGCCAGCCAGCCCAAGCGGAAGGGGAGGCGGCGGTAGAGAATCTGCCCGCCGGCGGTGATGCGGTCATTTTCGACCAGCGCCACCCGTTCAGCCTGCCACCCGTAAGCGCCTTTGAGCGTCCCCCACGCGGAATATTGCAGCGCGTGGGCGCGAGGGTGGGCGCGGACGAACGCATCCCACTGCTGAGTGCCGGGGGTGATGATGGGCATGGGCTAGAACTCCTCGGATTGTTAATAGAGTATAAATGCTCAACAGGGAGTTGCAAGGATAGAGGCCGCAGATTGGAATCCAAAAATGGGGCGGCAAAGTTTTGTCATCTCATGGGCGGTATGTTAGAATAGCGCCCGTTATAAACCAAGCTGAAAGCCACATTTGCATAGCGCAATTCCGTTGGAGAATTCCTGTGCATGTGTTACTATCGTGCAGTCTGTCACAATTGACACATGCGGCTTGCTCTGGTAAGTTTCGGGCTGTGATTTGCGCCCGCATTTAAGCATCAACGAAATCCATTTTTACGGGAGTACAACTCCAATGGCAGTTGTCAATGAGTGGGCTTTCATCGGTGTGTTTTTCGCCATCGCGTGGGTGTTTCCGTTTGTCCCCATTTTGGGGGCGCGCCTGCTGGCGCCACACAAACCCAACGCGATCAAGCAATCCACCTACGAGTGTGGTGTGGAGACGGTGGGTGACACATGGGTGCAGTTCAAAGTCCAATACTACATCTATGGTTTGATCTTTCTCGTGTTCGATGTCGAAATCGTCTTTCTGTTCCCGTGGGCGTTGGCTTATAGCCAGCTGGACTTCTTCGGCTTCTTCGCGGGGCTGGTGTTTGTCTTTTTCCTTTTCGACGCGCTGGTTTATGCGTGGCGTAAAGACGCTCTGGAATGGGTTTAACAACGTGCCGGTTGCTGAGTTGAGGCGAGCGCAATGAATGACGTATGCAGCATCAATAACCTGACTCAGTGTTTGCTGGACGGCGGCGTGTCCCCCGATCTGGCGAACCTGCTCACCATTTTGGGTGGCGTGGTTCTGGTAGCCACAGTGCCGCTGGTTACGGTGATTTTCCTGATCTGGATCGAGCGTAAAATCGCGGCCCGCGTGCAAGATCGCCTCGGCCCCAACCGCGTTGGCCCCTTCGGCCTGCTTCAGTCGGTGGCGGATGCGGTCAAGATGCTCACTAAAGAAGACATCACCCCGATGGGCGCGGACAAGTTCATCTATAACCTTGCTCCGATCATCGCGTTTGCGACGGTGGTGCTGATCTGGGCGATCATCCCGTTCACCCCGCTGCACATCGGCGCGGATTTGAGCATCGGCATCCTGTACTTCGTGGCGGTGGCTTCCATCGGCACGGTCAAGATCATGATTGCAGGCTGGTCGAGCAACAACAAGTACGCGCTACTCGGTGCCTTCCGTACCATCGCGCAGTTGTTGAGCTATGAAGTGCCGCTGGTACTGTCGCTGCTCATTCCGGTCATGATCGCCGGGACGCTGGGAATGCAGGACATGGTGCGGGCGCAGGGCAGCATGTGGTTCGTGTTCATGGCGCCGGTGGCAGCGGTGATGTTCTTCATCGCCAACCTCGCTGAAACAGGCCGCGCTCCGTTTGACCTGCTGGAAGCCGAGTCCGAAATTATCGCCGGTTACAACATCGAGTATTCCGGTTTCAAGTGGGGCATGTTCATGGCGGGCGAGTTCATGCACGCCTTCACTGCCGCGCTGCTGGCCGCCGTGATCTTCCTCGGTGGTTGGTGGGGTCCGTTCGTGGAACAGGTTCCGGCACTCGGTTTCGTGTATCTGGGACTTAAGACCGCTGTGGTCTATATCTTCGGGTTGATCCTGCGTAGCACCGTGCCGCGTGTCCGCATTGACCAGCTGATGGCGCTGAACTGGAAGTGGTTGGTTCCGATTTCGGTTGCCAACGTGCTGATTACCGCACTGCTGCTGAAGGTGGTGGATGCGATTGGTCTGGCACCGCAGTCCGGTGATTTCTTCGCCCATCTGCCCCAGACGCTAGTGCTGCTGGTCGGCAATCTGGTGCTGATGTTCGGGGTGGCGACTGTTCTTCGTAATCGCGGGCGGGCGCAGCGTTTGGTCGACGAAGCGGCTCATCCAGTGGAACATGAGGATGCGCCTGTGGTTGCGGGCGCGGTGGGACATTAAGATGCGCGGATCGGGAGCATATCTATGTTTGAGTTGAATGCACAGTCCATTGCTTTTATCGTGTTCGCCCTGTTCAGTCTGGGCGGCGCGCTCGGTGTGGTGACGACCCGTAACCTGATCCATGCCACGTTGTATCTCATCCTGAGCTTGTTCGGTGCGGCGGGCTTCTTCGTCCTGCTCAGCGCCCCGTTCATGGCGGCGGTTCAGGTGCTGGTGTACATCGGCGCGATTGCGATTTTGATTGTGTTCGCGGTGATGCTCACGCGCAGCATGACGCGCTTGAGCGATATTTATAACAGCCAATGGTTGTTGAGCGCGATTGTCGCCGGGTTGCTGTTCGTCCTGCTGCTGGTGGGTGTCATCCTGCCGGTGTGGGGTGTGAACGGAACGCAGGCGGGTCGTGAAGTGTCGTCCATTGTGACTACTACGGTTGATCTGGGTAAGGCGCTGGTGGATCAAAACCAGTATGTGCTGCCTTTCGAGGTGGCGTCGCTGCTGCTGACGGCGGCGATGATCGGCGCGATTGTGGTTGCGCGTGACGACAAAGAATAAGCGGGACTGAGGACTGCCACAAGCAGTCGTGCCGAACGGGAGACGTGTATGGTTCCTTTGTGGATGTTTTTGGCGGTGGCAGCGGGGGTGTTTTGCATCGGCGCGTATGGTGTGTTGTCGCGTCGGAACGCCGTCGCTATCCTCATGGGCGTGGAACTGATGTTGAATGCCGTCAATATCAACCTGATTGCCTTCTGGCGCTATGTCGAGCCGTTGAACATGGCTGGGCAAGCGTTCGCCGCTTTTGTGTTCGTCATCGCGGCGGCGGAAGCTGCTGTGGGTCTGGCGATCATTATCTCGGTCTATCGCAGCCGCCGTTCCGTCATCGTCGAAGATGTGGATATGCTCAAGTGGTAGCAACCTATCCGAATGAAGGGGGCGCGCGAAAGTGCGCCCCTTCGATGTGTGGATAGATAGCGAAGGTCGGTTTTATGAACGTGAATGATCTTGTGAGTAATGTGAACTTTTTGCCGTGGCTGATCCCGGTTGGGCCGCTGTTGGCGTTCTTCGTCATCACGCTCGTCACCAACCGCGCCAAAATGGTAGCAGCCACCAGTTCGGAGTATGCCGACCACAACCACCCCGGTTACATGGGGCTGCGTGTGCCGGTGTCTTCGGTTTCGGGTCGCATCCTGAGCATCACTGTCGGCTTGAGTGGCATCATCGCAGCGTGGTTGATCTCGCTGACGGTGGTCGGGCAGGCGCTGGCGGTGGAGCATCTGGGCGAGTCGGACGTCTTCGGCAGCACGATCCCGTGGATGGTCACAGGCATTTCTACCTTTAATATGGGCGTGCTGGTTGACCCGCTGACGACGATCATGCTCATCATGGTTCCGCTGGCCTGTACGATGATCTTCATCTACGCCATCGGGTACATGGCGGCGGATGCGCGGCAGGCGCGGTTCTTCGCGCTGATCTCGCTGTTCGCCGGCGCGATGCTCACGCTGGTGGTGGCGGATAACCTGCTGCTGCTGTTCGTGGGTTGGGAAGTGATGGGCTTGTGTTCGTACCTGCTCATCGGCTTCTGGTTCGAGAAGGAAAGCGCATACAAAGCGGCGATTAAGGCGTTCACCACAACCCGCGTGGCGGACGTGATTATGATGCTGGGTATCGTGTACCTGTACATGATGACCGGAACCCTGAGCTTCCGCGACATTCTGCATAATGAGGTAATGTTGAGCGTCCTCGCCAATACGCCTGCCGTCCTTTTCGGCGGCTTGAGCGCGGCGAGCTTGATCGGCATCTTCTTGATTATCGGTACCATCGGTAAGTCGGCGCAGTTCCCGCTGCACGTCTGGTTGCCGGACGCGATGGAAGGCCCCACACCCGTCAGCGCGATGATCCATGCGGCGGCGATGGTGTCTGCCGGTGTGTACGCCATCATCCGCATGTACCCGCTGTTTGAAGCGGGTGGCAATCCGCATCACGGGCTGCTCACGCCGCCGCTGATGTTGATGGCGGTGGTTGGCTCGTTCACCGCGTTGTTCGCCGCCACGATTGCGGTGGCACAGAACGATGTGAAGAAGGTGCTGGCCTACTCCACCATTTCGCAGCTGGGCTTTATGATGGCGGCACTGGGCATCGGCGCGTATATCGCGGCGGCCTTCCACCTGATTACCCACGCCTTCTTCAAGGCGCTGCTGTTCATGGCTTCCGGTTCGGTCATTCACGGCATGGAACACGGCGACCATCATGTGCAGCACGCGCATGGTCACGGTCATGACGATGCCGCGCACGACGCACACGCACCTGACGATCATGGGCATGATGACGCGCACCACGCGCCGCACTTCGACCCGCAGGATATGCTGAACATGGGCGGTCTGCGTAAGACCATGCCTGTGACCTTCATCACTTTCCTGATTGGTGGTCTGTCGCTGGCGGGCTTCCCGCTGATTACTGCCGGTTTCTGGTCGAAAGACGAAATTCTGGCGGATGCGTGGAAGGGCTTGACCGAAGGCTTCGGCCCGCATGCGTTGGTGTTCGTGTTGCTGGCGGTGTCGGCGTTCCTGACGGCCTTCTACACCATGCGTCAGCTCGGCCTGACCTTCTGGGGCGAAGCGCGCACCGAACAGGCCAAGCACGCCAATCTGGGGCAGGGCATTGTCAGCTTCACCATGACGCTGCCGCTGGTTATTCTGGCGTTCTTCGCCATCTTCGCCGGCTTCGTGGGCGTGCCGCCTTCATTCCCGATCTTCGGTTCGATCTTCTCGCCCAGCGAAAATCCCTTCTTCGAGTTCGTCAAGAACACGCTGCTGTCTGAACAGCAACCGGGTGAATTGACGTTCGCGTGGTTCCCGGTGCTGACCTCGTTCACGGTGGCGTTGGGCGGGCTGGGGTTGGGCTACCTGATGTACTGGCGCAAGCCGCTACAAGCTGGCGAAACCGACCCGATGGTGAAAATCCTCGGCGGCCTGTATCCGATCCTGAAGAACAAGTACTACGTAGACGAAGTGTACGTCCGCGTGTTCGTCAAGCCTTCGCAGGTGTTCGCTTCGGTGGTGGTCGTCCGCTTCATGGATGGGCGCATCATTGACGGCATCCTGCACGGGATTGCGCGGGTCTTTATCTGGATCGGTGATTTCCTCAAACTGCTCAATATGTGGTTGATTGACGGTGTGGGCGACGGTATCCCGGAATATGTGGCGGCTTTTGGCGCCTATTTCCGCCGTTTCCAGACCGGACGTGTGCAGCAGTATCTTCTGTGGGTGGCAATCGCAGCCATTCTGATCGCGCTGGTCTTCGCGGCCTCCTCCGGGTGGCTGGTGCAGGCATCGGGCGGCTAGTCAGCATACGAAGGCGTTGACGCGGGGGAAAGCACAAACCGATCCCCCGCCACGTAACCCTTGAAGGATGTTTTTATGGCAATTTTCGGTATTGATGTCCTTACGTTTTTGGTGATTGCGCCCATTCTGTGCGCGGTCATCATGCTGCTGTTGCCCAACAACAAGTCGGTTGTGCGCTGGGCGGCGCTGGCAGTTTCGGTGGCGATTGGTGCGCTGACGGTGATAATCTTCGTCAACTACCAGAACAATCCGGTTCCCGCCGAGGGGATGAACTACGCGCTGGAAGTGAATGTGCCTTGGTTTACGCTGATCGGCGCATCGTGGCATGTGGGCATTGACGGGATCAGCGCCGCGATGGTGCTGCTGACCGGCATTCTCACCCCGCTGGCGATCCTGATTAGCTGGGAAATCGAAGAGCGCGTCAACATGCACATGGCGCTGCTGCTGTTTTTTGAAACCGGCTTGTTCGGGGTGTTCGTCGCACAGGATTTGATGGTGTTCTTCCTGTTCTACGAACTCAGCCTTGTGCCGATGTACTTTATTATCAATCAGTGGGGCGGACCCAACCGCAAGTACGCCTCGACCAAGTTTTTTATCTACTCGATGGGCGGTTCGCTAGGGATGCTGCTGGCAACCCAGTTGATCGGCCTGACGGCGGGAACGTTCGACATTCACACCTTGACTCAGGTGTGGCCGAAGTTCGCGGGCGCGGATGGGTCGTTCCTCGGCATTCCGGTGGAAACGGTGAAGGCACTGGCCTTTGTGGGGTTCTTTGTGGCCTTCTGCATCAAGGTTCCGGTGTGGCCGTTCCATACGTGGCTGCCGGACGCGCACGGTGAAGCGCCAACAGCCGGTTCGATGCTGCTGGCCGGTGTGATGCTCAAGCTCGGCGCTTACGGCTTCCTGCGCTTGGTCATTCCGCTGTTCCCGGATGTGTGGATCGCGCCGATCAACATCCTCGGTTTCGTTGAAACCAACTGGGCGGGCATCCTCGCGTTCCTTGCGATGTTGAGCATCGTCCTCGGCGCGTTTGCGGCCTTCGGGCAGAACGACATCAAGCGTTTGGTGGCGTATAGCTCGGTGAACCACATGGGCTTCGTGGCGATGGGCATTGCGGTGGCGGCGGTGGCTTATGCGCAGAACTGGACGAACGCCAGCACCGAACACATGCAAAGCGCGATCCTCGCCACCAACGGCGCGGTGCTACAAATGTTCAATCACGGGTTGAGTTCGGCGGCTATGTTCTTGCTGGCCGGCGGCATCTACCACAAGACTCACACCCGCGATATGACTCAGTACGGCGGTTTCTGGGTGAAGGCGCCCATTTACGGCGCGATCTTCATCTTCACCAGCATGGCAAGCCTCGGTCTGCCCGGTTTGAACGGGTTTGTGAGCGAGTTCCTTGTGGTGCGCGGCGCGTGGGGCGTGTTCACGGGCCTCACGGTGGTCGCTATGCTGGGTCTGCTGTTCACCGGTGGGTACATCCTGAAGGGCATTCGTGCGGTGTTGCACGGGCCGTTCAATATGCACTGGAAAGATTACAACCTCGAAATCGAGGTGCGCGAAGTGGTGGCGATTGCGCCGTTGCTCGTGCTTATGCTGGTTACGGGCATCATACCCAACTGGATTCTGCCCGTCATTAACGACTCGGTGATGAAGATTCTGGGCGGGTAGCATCAAAGCGCCGGGTGCTGCGGCAAGCGGTACTTGGTAAAGGAATAAGATATGGGCGAAGCATTTCAGTTTCCAATTTTGAGCGTCATCATCTTCACCCCCATTGTGGCGGCAGTCATCATGCTGCTGATTGATGGCGAGAAGCGTGACCTCATCCGGGGCATCGCCATTACGGCGGCAGCTATTATGCTGGTGCTTTCGGGCGCGGTTTACTTTGGTTATAACAACCAAGTGACCGGGCTGAAGGCTGATCTCGACCAGATCGAGCAGGATGGTGGGCAATTCAAGGCCACCGCAATGTTCCAGCGCAGTCTGGCCTTCGAGGAAAAGGTGTCGTGGGTGGACAGTCTGGGCATCGGCTACCACCTCGGCGTGGATGGACTGAACGCCCCGATGATTCTGCTCACGGGCATGGTGACGGTGGCCGGTGTGCTGATTTCGTGGCGCATAGATGATCGCACCCGCGAGTTCATGGCGTTCTTCATGTTGCTGGTGGCGGGTGTTTATGGCGTATTCCTTGCCATAGATATGTTCGTCGTGTTCTTCTTCTATGAACTGGCGATCTTCCCGATGTACCTGCTGATTGCAACGTGGGGCTGGGTTAAGTTGCGCGAATATGCCGCGATGAAACTCACGCTCTACATTCTAATCGGCTCGGTGATCGCAATGGTCGGTGTGATCGCTATGGTGCTGACGGCTAACCACTTCTTCACCAATGAAGGCGCAACCGCCTTCCAAGCGGCGAAGGATGCGGGGGTGCTGGCGGCGAACGCCAAGCCAATGAGCTTTAGCATGGTGAACCTGATGGCGGCGGGCGAGGCGGGCGCGTTCAACATCCCCGGTTATGCCGGTGTGGATGTGCTGACTTTCGCCAAGCTGTGGTTCCCGTTCATCTTCATCGGTTTCGCGGTGCTGGCAGGTGTGTTCCCCTTCCATAACTGGTCGCCAGATGGCCATGTGGCAGCGCCGACTGCGGTTTCGATGATCCATGCGGGCGTGCTGATGAAGTTGGGCGCGTATGCCGCGCTGCGTGCAGGGGTGCAACTGTTGCCAGAAGGCGCGCAGGCGCATCTGCCCTGGATTGTGTTCCTGACGCTGATTAACGTGGTGTACGGGGCGTTTATCGCCTTCCGGCAACGCGACTTCAAATACGTCATCGGGTTCTCGTCGGTCAGCCACATGGGTCTGGTGAGCATGGGCTGGGCTTCGATGAACGTGATCGGCATGACCGGCGCGGGGCTGCAAATGTTCAGTCACGGCGCGATGACGGCTCTGTTCTTCGGTTGCGTGGGTATGGTGTATGACCGCGCTCACACCCGTGACATCCCCAGCCTCGGCGGTTTCGTGAAGAAGATGCCTTGGGTGGCGGTGGCCTTTGTGATCGGCGGTTTGACCAGCATGGGCATGCCGGGGTTAAGCGGGTTCATTGCGGAGTTCCCGATCTTTCAGGGGATGTGGAACGCTTCGCCGAATATCACGCTGCAAATCGGTAGCTTCGTCCTGTCGAACTACTATTCGATCATCGTGATCCTGTCGGCACTGGCGATTGTCATCACAGCGGCCTATGTGCTGCGCGTCACCGGACAAGTGTTCTTCGGTGAGTTTGATGAGAAGAAATATTCAGATGTGGGCGACATTGCGGTGACAGACCGGATCATCTTGTTCCTGTTAGGGACGCCACTGGTCATACTCGGGATTTACCCGCCAATTATGGCTCCGATGATCGAAGCTGGCCTGCGACCCGTGTTGACCATTCTTGGTGGAGGCGCGTAAATGGGTGCTACTACGGATTTGGGCGCGGCCCTGCTGGCAATTCTGCCAGAGATTGGGCTGGCCGTCTTGGCGACCGTCGTGCTCGCCCTCGACTTGATGTGGCCGGAAAGCCGTCGGCGCAATCTGTCGGTGGTGGCTGGCGTGGGGCTGCTGTTGCTGGCACTGGTGCCTCTGCTGGTGTATCCGGGTTCCCCCGCGACACCGGAAGGGCTGTACTGGGGCGGCATGGTGCGCCATGACGTGCTTTCGCAGCTTTTCAAGGTGATGATCCTTGTGGCGGCGGGCTTGACTTCACTGATGGCGGTGGATGCCAAAGGCGTTGGCCGCAAAGGTGAGTTCTATGTGGTGTTGATCGTTTCCACGCTGGGCATGACTCTCATGTCAAGCGCGGGCGATATGATTATGGCGTTCCTCGCGCTGGAAACGACTTCGATCCCGCTGTACATCCTCGCGGCCTTCAAACGCGGTGATGAACGGTCTGCCGAAAGCGGCCTGAAGTATTTCCTGTTCGGTTCGTTCGCATCGGCCATTCTGCTGTATGGCCTGAGCCTACTGTACGGGTTCACCGGACAGACCAGCCTGTACCATATCGCGCAATACCTGACCAGTGAAGCCTTCGCCAACAACCCGCTACCCGTACTGGGTACGCTGGTGATGGTGATCGTGGGCTTCGGGTTCAAGATCAGCGCGGTTCCGTTCCACTTCTGGACGCCAGATGTCTATGAAGGGGCGCCTACACCTGTCACCGCGTTCCTGAGCGTTGCCAGCAAGGCCGCCAGTTTCGCGCTACTGGTGCGCTTCCTCGTGGCGGTGTTCCCGTCGTCACTGGTGATCGGCACGCAAGAAATCCAGAACTTCTGGGTGCAGTTGTTCTCGGCTTCGGCGCTGATTTCGATGACCCTCGGTAACGTGGTGGCACTGGCGCAGCGCAACATCAAGCGCCTGCTGGCCTACTCGTCCATCGCGCAGGCCGGCTATACCCTGATCGGTATCGCCGCGATCCAGTCCACTTCGGCGGACGGTTCGGCGCAGGCGGTGGCGGCAGTCGGCTTCTATATGTTCATGTATGTGTTTACCAATATCCTCGCTTTCGCGGTTGTGATCCTGTTCAGCGAAGCGACAGGCAGCGAAACGATTGCTGATCTGGCTGGCCTCAGCCGCCGCAATCCGTTTTTGGCGCTCATGATGACCCTCGCGCTATTGTCGCTGGCAGGCGTGCCACCGGCGGCGGGTTTCTTCGGCAAGTTCTTCCTGTTTCAGGCGGCTGTGCAGTCCGGCCTGACGTGGCTGGCAATCGTGGGCGTGCTGAACGCGATTGTGGCGCTGTACTACTACCTTGTGGTCATCAAGGTGATGTACGTAGATCGCAGCCCGGATGAGGACAAGCCGATTGCGGTTTCGGGCGCTTATACGTGGGTGATGGGAATTACGGGTGTGGCGGTGCTGTTGATCGGCACAGTGGCGGCGCAACCGATTTTCGAGTGGGCGGTACGCGGCGCGGCGGCTTTGTTCGCGCTGTGATAAAGGGACGATGAGCCTGATTGGGGCGAGCCGCAGGGTTCGCCCCAATTCATGTTTATGGTTAAAAACAAACAACCTTTTTTGTTGGCAATCTGCCGTTGCTTGTGATAGAATTCCCGAACTTTAGCGATAATGACTGAACCAACACCAAAACGTATCCCAAATGTCTCCGTAGCCACCATCGCAGGTGCTGCGGGTTGTTTCATGATTGTGATTGTGGTTGGGGCGCTGATACTGGGTATTGCACTGGATCGGGCGCTGGGGTGGCGGGGGCCGTTCACAATCGGGTTGGTCGTCATCAGCGCACCGCTCAGTTTGTACCTTGTTTATCGAATGGTGATAAAGGTGTTGCGGGAGATGCAACAGCCACCGCAAGATCAACAAGACAGCGATTAGCCGTTTTAGCATGAGGAGGTCTGTCGTTGAGAAATAAAGGCATTTCTCAGAGTAGTAAGGGAGGGCCAGCATGACAACAAATCAACGAGGTTGTCTCTATGGCCTTATACTTCTGGTTTTTGGTGTGTTTGTCTGCGGCCTGCTGCCTTTTGTGTGGCTTCCCGGTGCTGGTGCAGCGGCGGCGATCCCGGTTATTCAAGTTCCGGGCGAAGTGTTGATTAAGAATTTCTTGGGTCTTGGCCCTAAGTTCAATCTCATCAACACCATGGTGGCGCTGATTATTGTTGATGTGATCGTGCTGCTCATCGCTCTCGTTGGCTACCGCGCCTCCAAGTCGTACACGAATGAAATCCCCGGACGTTTTCAGGGCTTCCTTGAAACGCTGTCGGGAGCCTTATATGGCTTCGTGAAGCAGATTAGCGGCGGACGCAATGCCCGTTCGATTTTCCCGTTGGTGGCGACGATCTTCCTGTTCCTTCTCATCGGGAACTGGATGAGCGTGATCCCCGGCGTGGAAAGTATCGGCAAGTTCCACTGCGCCCACCCGAATACCAGCGGGTATCAGGGGACGCGCATCAATGACAGCCTGTTCCAGATTCGCAACACCAAGCCGCTGAACGGCGGCGATCAGGTGACGCTGGAAATGGAACATGAATGCGAAGCGGCGCTGGCGGCGGCGACCACCGAACAGCTGATGAGCGAGGATGAGGCGGTCAACCCGTTGTTGATCCACCGCTTCCACATTACGCCCTTCGTGCGTCCGGCGGCCACTGATCTGAACCTGACGATTGCACTGGCGTTGATCTCGTTCTTCTTCATCCAGTTCTACGGCTTCAAGGAACAGGGCTTGAACTACATGCAAAAGTTCATTCCCATCCGGTCGTTGGGGAACGTGGCGAAGAACCCGATGGGCGCGATTGATCTGATCGTCGGCCCGCTGGAATTGGTTTCGGAACTGTCGAAGATCGTCAGCTTGAGCTTCCGTTTGTTCGGCAACATCTTCGCAGGTGGTATCTTGATCGCGGTCATGCTGTTCCTCGTGGGAACGGGTATTCCGATTGTGTTCTATGCGCTGGAATTGATCGTAGGTCTGGCGCAGGCGTTGGTGTTCGCAGTGCTGACTCTGGTGTTCATCTCGCAGGCGATGGAAGGCCATCACGGCGACGAGGAACATGGAGAACATGCCGAAGCTCACTAAGAGTTATCTGGACGATCTGGGCGCGACTGACGCCCACCTAACCGGTTACTAAAGCATAAGAGAGGAATGACGAAACATGCCTGAATTGACTACACTGGGTAAAGCGATTGGCGCCGGTCTGGCGATGGTTGGCGCACTCGGCCCCGGTATCGGTATCGGTCTGCTGGTGCAAGGTGCGTTGCAGGCCATTGGCCGTAACCCGGATGCTTCTGGCAACATTCAAACCAACATGATTCTCGGTATCGTGTTCGCTGAAGCCGTCGCCATTTACTGCTTGGTGGTCGCTCTCATCATCCTGTTCGTGCTTCAATAAGCGCGTAGGGGAGACACGACATGCACAAAGTTCTTACTCTGAAACGAATCGCAATAATGGGCGTGCTGGCGCTGCTGCTGCTGCTGGTCGGTGTGGCCTTCGCTGCTGAAGAAGCGACTCCCGTCCCGGCTGAAGGCGCGGCTGCAACGACCGAAACTGCCGCTGCCGATACTCATGCGGTTGAAGGCGAAGCGGCTGCAACTGGCGAAGAAGCGGCTGGTGGCATCGAAGCACTCGGTCTGAACCCCGGCTACCTGCTGGCGCAGATCATCAACTTCGGCATCATCTTCTTCGCGCTGCGTGCCCTGCTGTGGAAGCCCATCCTGAACATGCTGGACTCGCGTACTGCCAAGATTCAAAAGGGTCTGGAAGACGCGGCTGTGGCAGCCAATGCCCGCCGTAACGCGGAAGTCGAAGCTGAAAAGATCGTCTCGTCGGCGCGTGCCGATGTGTCGAAGGCTGTTGAAGAAGGCCGCGTGCGTGGTGAAGATGTCCGCAAGCAGATCGTGGCTGAGGCCAACGCCGAAGCCGAAAAGATTCGTGCGGAATCTCGCAGCGCCGCCGCCGCCGAACGCGATCAGCAACTCGCTGGTCTGCGTGGTCAGGTGGCCGCCATCTCGATTGCCGCCGCGCAAAAGCTGGTGGGCGAATCGCTTGACAAGAAGCGTCAGGAAGCCCTCATCAACGAATTCTTCGCCAAAGTGCCGGACAGCGCCAAAAAGCTGGGTGGCAAGGTCGAAGTGGTCAGCGCCATGCCGCTGAGCGATGATGAAAAGGCGAAGGCCAAGAGCGAAATCGGTGCCGAAGACGTGTCGTTCGTGGTTGATCCCAGCATTCTGGGTGGCCTCGTCGTCCGTTCGGGTGATCGTGTCGTGGATGGTAGCGTCCGCAGCGGTCTGAACGATCTCGCCGGTCGTCTGAACTAAGTTTCGCGTATAGCCACAGAGTCCACAGAGTCCGGTTTTCCGGCCTGCTGGCTCTGTGGTTTTATTTTGCGCCTGTCACAATACCCCGTTCTCATGCGAACCCCACGATAAACCATCATGACCAAAACACTTGCTGAACTGATCGCTGCTTTACCCGAATCGGCTGCGCTGGTGGGCGATCCTGATACGCGCATTACTGCGCCTGTGACCGAGTCGGATGCGGAGATTCAGCCGGGCGGGGTGTTTGTGGCGCGGCGCGGCCTGTCGGTGGATGGGCATACCTTCATTCCGCGTGCGATTGAGCGCGGCGCGGCGGTGGTGGTGGGCGAAAACGATCTGCGCGACTTGCCGGTTCCGTATGTGCGCGTGGGCAACGCGCAGGAGGCCACCGGCTATCTGGCGGCGGCCTATCATGATTATCCGTCGCGCCATCTCACGCTGATGGGCGTGACCGGCACAGACGGCAAGACCACCACCAGCACCTTACTGCACAGCATCCTCAAAGTGGCGACAGATGGCAAAGCCGGCCTGATTAGCACCGTGAGCGCCGATCTGGGCGGCGCGGAGGTGGATACTGGCCTACATGTCACCACACCGGGCGCGCCGCAGGTGCAGGCGCTGCTGGCGCAGATGCGGGCGAACGGCCTGACGCATGTGGTGTTGGAGATGACCAGTCACGGGCTGGCGCAGGGCAGGTTGAACGGCGTGGAGATAGATGGTGCGGTGCTGACCAACGTCACCCATGAGCATCTGGATTATCATGGCACGTTCGAGAACTACCGCGCTGCCAAAGGGCGCATGTTCGATATGCTGGCACGCACCTTCCGCAAGCGCAGTCAGTCCAAAATTTCGGTGGTGAATGCCGATGATCCGAGCGCCGGGTTCTTCGCGGCTTTTGCTGCCGATCGGGTGCTGCGTTACGGGCTGGAACATGAGGCGGATTTTCGCGCTGTGGATGTGACTTACGGGACGGATGCGACTCGCTTTACCGTGATTGAACGGGGCAACCCGATCCGCGCCCACATTGAAACGGCGCTGGTGGGCGCGTTCAATGTGTACAATGTGCTGGCGGCGATCAGTGCGGCACGCGGCCTGAAGATTCCGGTGGCGGCGGTCAAGCAGGGTATTCTGAACGTGCGCGGCGTGCCGGGGCGCATGGAACGTATTGATGAAGGCCAGCCCTTCACCGCGCTTGTGGATTTCGCGCACACGCCGAACGCCCTGAAACGGGCGCTGGAAGCGGCGCGTACCATGCTCGCCCCCGGTCAGCGGTTGATCGCGGTGTTCGGCAGCGCCGGACTGCGCGACCGCGAAAAGCGGCGGTTGATGGCCGAAACTGCTGCCTGTTCAGCGGACTTTAGCATTTTCACGGCGGAAGACCCGCGCACTGAGTCGCTGGATGGCATTCTCGCGGTGATGGCGCAGGCGGCGGTTTCGCAGGGCGCGGTAGAGGGCGAGACGTTCATCCGTGTGCCGGATCGTGGCGCGGCGCTGTACCGTGCCCGCCTGATGGCTCGCCCCTGTGATCTGGTGATCGCCTGCGGCAAAGGCCATGAACAGAGCATGTGTTTCGGCACAGTGGAGTATGTGTGGGATGACCGCGCTGCGTTGCGGGCGGCGCTGCGCGGCGAACCGCTGCGGACGCTGCCTACCGCTACTTAACGGGTTGGGTCAGTCTTTCCGGTTCCTCGTTCAGCGACTCGGCTACAATCGGCACCGTGAAGTGGAAACTGGTGCCTTTGCCCAGTTCGCTTTCCACCCAGATTTGCCCGCCATGCCCGACGACAATACCGCGTGTGATGGTCAGTCCCAGACCGGTGCCGGGTTGCTGGCGCGTCAGCGGGTTTTCGCTGCGGAAGTAGGGCGTGAAGAGCTTGTTCAGGTCTTCCTCGCTCATGCCAATGCCCGTGTCCCGCACCTGAATGTGCAGCATCGGCCCTAAGTCCTTACCCTTCGCGTCGCGCTGGTGTTCCATCACTTCGGTGCTGATGATGATTTCCCCTTCGGGCGGCGAATACTTATAGGCGTTGCTGACCATATTGGTCATGACCTGAATCAGCCGGTTCTGGTCAGCGAGGATCAGCGGCATCCGTTCGGGCATGTCCATTGTGAGCTTTTGCGACTTGTCCTCGATCTGCTTATGCAGCGGGCGCAGGGTTTCGTTCACCACATTGCGGAAATCCACGTTGGCGAATTCCATGCGGAGCTTGTTGGTTTGCAGCTTGGTCACGTCGTTCAAGTCGCTGACCAGCGTGTTCATGCGGTCAATGTTGGAACGGATCGTGTTCAGGAAGTTGTTCTGCTGGTCGTTCATCTTGCCCACCACTCCGCTGAGGAGCAGATCGGTGAAGCCTTTCATGGAGGTCATGGGCGTTTTGAGTTCGTGCGCCACGAAGCTGACGAACTCGCTCTTGGAGTCGTTGGCGCGGGTGAGTTCGGCATAGAACTGCGCGTTGGCGATGGCGATGCTGGCATGTTCCGCCAACCGCTGCGCGAAGCTCATATCCACCAGACTCAGGCGCGGCTCTTTGTCTTTTTCGAGGATGAGGATGGCGTTGATCTCGCCGCCGGATATCATGGGGATGGTCAACTGACTGAGCGAACCGCGCAGGCTTGGCACGTAATTCGGGTCAATCTTGACATCGTTCGCCAGATCGGGCTGGCGGGTGCGCATCACGCGGCTGACGATCCCTTTTTCCAGAGGCCACAGGTTTTCGTCCGCGCCCTGCGGGAAGTCCTCCGGCAGATAGCCATATTTGGCGATAATCTGCAAATGCTGGGTGGGCGCGTCACCGACCACGATGCCCAGTGCGCCAGCTGTGGCGGCGCTGTTGGCAATCGCCCAACGCATCGTGATTTCCGCCACTTTTTGCAAGTCCAGCGAACGGTTAAGTTCCACGTCAACGCGTTCCATCGCCTGAAGTTCCGCCACGCGCTGACCGAGTTGCAGGTCGGTCATCTGGAACAGGCGGGCGTTTTCGATGGCGACGGCGGCCTGTCCTGCAAAAGTTGTCAGCAGGTCAGCGTCTTCCTTCACGTAGACGCCGCCACCCTTCTTGTTCAGCACTTCCAGCACACCGATGACCTTGTTTTGCGCCACCAGCGGCACCGCCAGCACCGCGTTCGTGCTGAAGCCACCTTTGGAGACTTCGCCGCCCCAACGGGGATCATTGGTGGCGTCGTTGACGATCACATACCGGTTGCTGGTGGCGACTTCGCCCACCAGACCTTTGTTGCGCGGGAAGCGTTTGCCCACAAGGTCTTTGCCAGAGCCGCCCACCGCGACTTTGAACTCGAAGGATTTGGGGTCATCTTCGACGTTCAACAGCAGCGAGCCGGCTTCGGCATCCAGAATTTCCACCGCGCTGCGGGTGATGAGGTCGAGCAGGTTTTCGACGTTGAGTTCGGAGGCCAACTGCTGGCTGATGGTGTTCAGGGCGGCCAACTGACGGGCACGCAGGTTAGTTTCGGCGAACAACCGCGCTTTATCGAGCGAGGTGGCTGCCAGCGCCGCGATGTCACCGAAGATTTTGTACTGATCGTCGCTGAAGGTTTTGCCGGGTTCGATATTGGCAACCGCCATTACGCCGAGCGTGGTTGTGCCTGCAATCAGCGGCACGCCCATCCACGCTTTCAGGATGGCACTCTCGTACACAATCGGGCTGTTGCGCCGCGCCATTTCCGCGCTGTAGTCGTCCGTCCGGCGTGGTAGACCTTCCCGCAGCACTTCGCTAATCAGGTCGTTCCCCATCAGCCAGCGGCGGTTTTCGCGCTGTTCAAACCGGTCTTCGTTTTCAACGAGGAAGGCGTAGTACAGCTTGTCGGTGCCGCGATCACGCAGCGCGATGTAGAAATAGGGCGCACGCACAAGGCGATCGGTCTGGGCGAAGATCAGTTCTAGCAGGTCGTCATATTCGATGGTGAAGTTGACGGCCTGACTGACCTGACTGAGTACGTCGAGTTCGCGCACACGGCGTTCCAGCGATTCGATGGCCTGAGCGCGTTCGACAGCCAGCGCCAACTGGTTCGTCATGTTTTCGATGAAGCGCAAATCTTCAAAGACGTAAGTTCCCGGCTGGGCGCGGGATGGCGCGATGACCACAAAGCCGATGAGGTCTTCGCGTCCGCGCAGGCGGGCAATGATGAAGGTGTTGAGGATGGCGAGGCGGCTGCGTTCGGCGCGGAGTTCCGGCGGCCACGGCACACCGGGCTGCAAATACAGCAGGTCATCCGGGCTACGCCGGAGAAGATCAACCAAATCGCTGGTTTTCTCGAAGCGCACATCGGTTTCGGGCGCGGATATGCCATAAGCCGCATAGTCGCCCGTCTGACGGCTGGACAGAAAGATGAACGTGTGCGAGGGGCTGACCGTTTCTTCCAACTGCTGACGGTAAGCGCCGATGAACTGCTCGAACTTGGTCAGCGTGGACAGGCTGCGGGCGAACCCTTCCACACGGCCTTGATAGGCGGTGCGGGTGCGGTAGTAGATGCGGTCAATTTCGCGCTGGAGGAAGGTACGCACCGGCAGGAAAAAGACCGCGATGCCGAAGATGGTGATGGCGACGATGAATTCATTCGCGCCCAACCGCAGCGTTTGATTGGTGATGAGACTGGCACCAAAGACCAGCAGGAAATACCCCACCACTAGGCCGACCAACATCAGGGTGTAGGTGATGGCCTGCGTGATGATGCGATCTGTATCCAGCGTGCGGTACTGAAGCACCGCATAGACCAGCGCCAGCGGCGGCATCAGGAAGAACGGCATGATAGCCGAGGTGTTCAACGGGATCAGGTTGCGTCCGTTAAGCTGCTGTGCCAGCGTGTTCATCATCCAGAAGATGATGGGCGCGCCGGCCAGCACCATGCCGATGAGCGTGGTGTTCGACTGGTCACGGACGGCGGGCGAAACCGCCAAGCGGCGGCGGCGGTACAGGTTGATGGACAGGATGAGTACACCGAACGCGCCCCAGAACAGGCCGATTTGCCACGTATCCGGGAACGAATAGGGCGAGGGCGGGACGAAGTACAGGAACAAGCTGACAGCGGTTAGCCCCACGCTGACCGCGAACGGCAGCACGTTCAGCACCGGATAGCGGTAGATCAGCGTGAGATTGACCGGGAAGGTGAGCGCGAGGGTGCTGAGTGCCGCGCCGATGAACATGGTTCCAACCAGCCAGATCGGGATCAGCGTGTAGGTATTGTTGACATCGAACAGCCCGCCCATGAATAGGCCGAGCGTCAGACAAAAGAGTGCTGTCAGTCGGGCGGTGGGCTGGTGCGGGCGCAGATAGAGCATGACGACGCCGAGCATGACGATCAGCAGGCCGATGACCCATGGGATGACGAAATAGGTGATGAAATCGTTGCCGGGGAGTTCGCTGACCACATACGACAGGCGGCAGGTGCGCAGACCGTCCTGTTGCGGGTCACAGACGACTTGGGTATCAGTTTCGGTTGCTATGCTGCCGACCGGACGCAGGAACACCACATCAACCGTATCGCCGGGGCGGAGGGTGCTGACGATGGCGCGAAATCCGGCGCGGGCAGCGGTGCTATCCGCGTCGGGTGCTGCCAAGTCCTGCCCGTTGATGCTGAGGATACGGTCGAGCCGTTCCAACCCTGCGGTCAGCCCCGACCAATTGGGGGAGCCGATGGAACGACTGCCATCCACCACCATGTGCGGGGTGAGCATGGCGCCGAAGAAGGCCGAATTTCGCCATTGGAGGGCAGAGATCATGTAGACCGCGAAGGCCAGCACCGTGACCACGCTGGCAATAATCATCATCCCCAACCGCATCCGGTTATAGGCTGACCGCGCTGTCGCTGCGTGCGACTGCTTGCCGTTTTCGAGAGGGCGGCTGGTGGCGACTGCGGTGCTGCTGTTCGATGCTGCTGCGCTCATCGAATCCTCCGGCATCTGCACGACTGCATTTTGTGATTGTAGCATAGGGTGTATAACAGAGCTATTGAGGGAGGTTGGTTTACCGTTTGATTTTGTGTATGGATATGACCTGAAGCGGCATTGGCGCACCGTTCTGTTATAATCGGGGAACTGAAAGCGTTACAGAAAGCGTGTGAAATATCCCATGAGCGAACCGATTCGCGTCTTGATCGCCAAGCCCGGACTCGATGGGCATGATCGCGGCGCCAAAGTCATCGCCCGCGCCCTGCGTGATGCCGGTATGGAAGTCATCTACACCGGACTGCGCCAAACGCCCGAAATGATCGCGGAGGCCGCCCTACAGGAAGATGTGGATGTCGTCGGGTTGAGCATCCTCAGCGGCGCTCACATGGCGCTAGTTCCCCGCATTCGAGAAGCTCTGAATACCAGCGATTTGAGCGATGTGGCGCTGCTGGTGGGGGGCATTATCCCGGATGAAGACATTGCTGTTTTGAAAGCGATGGGGGTCAGCGGTGTGTTCGGCCCCGGCACCAGCACCGAGGATATTGTGCTTCACATTCGCTCGCTGATGGGCGCGAAGGCCGGATGAACGACCTGCTTTCTGCGATTCTCGCGGGGGATCGGCGGGCGCTGGCACGCGGCTTGACGCAGGTTGAGAACGACAGCCCACAGGCCGCCGCCCTGCTGGATGGCCTATTCCCGTATACCGGGCGGGCGTGGGTGATTGGCATGACGGGCGCACCCGGCACGGGCAAAAGCTCGTTGGTGACGGCGCTTGCCAAAGCCTACCGCGCTCAGGGGCAAACCGTCGCCATCCTCGCAGTAGACCCGACCAGCCCTTTTACCGGCGGCGCGATTCTCGGTGATCGCATCCGTATGCGTGATCTGAGCGGCGATAAAGGCGTGTTCATTCGCAGCATGGCGACTCGTGGCAGTTTGGGCGGGCTGGCGCGGGCGACCCGTGACGCCATCCGGCTGATGGATGCCGCTGGCTTTGACCGGATTCTGGTGGAAACGGTGGGCGCAGGGCAGAGCGAAGTGGATATTGCCCGCGCTGCTTATACCACACTGGTGATCGAAGCGCCGGGGTTGGGTGATGATGTGCAGGCCATCAAAGCGGGCATTCTGGAAATCGCGGACGTGCTGGTGGTGAACAAGGCCGACCGCCCCGGCGCGGATAACACGGTTCGCGCCCTGCGCACCATGCTGGAAATCGGGCATCCCGCGTCACGGCAGGCGATGATACGGCATCACGGGCAAATGGTGGCAGCGCCCGAAACCCCTGATGAGGCCAACCTGTGGATACCGCCTGTCATCCGAACCGTTGCGATTGACGGACAAGGGGTAGACGAACTGCTGGAAGCGGTGGAAAATCATCGTACCCATCTGGCACTGGAGGGTCGGCGTACCGCGCTGGAACGCCAACAGACCGAGATTGAAGTGTACGAGCGCCTGCGCGAGGCGTTGATTCAGCGATTGCTGGCAGAAGTGCCAGCCGATGCGATCGAAGCGATTCTGGCGCGTATCGTAGCACGGACGCTGAATCCGCAGGCGGCAGTGAAAGCCTTGTTAGACCAATATTCGCAAAAACCAAAACAAGGGGCGTGATGAATGCCCCTTGTTTTGTTATCATCGTTGTCAGGCACGGCGAAGATGCAGGGAGGATAGGGTATGTCAATCAATGGCGGGTTGGAGAAGGTTCCGGGTACGAAGTATCTGCGCGAAACGGATACGTATCCGGCAGTGGCGGCGGGTGGCGCTCACGGCAGCATTATGCTGTTTGCGGGGTCAGCCTCAAAGGTACTCTCCAGCGAGATTGCTCAGTACCTACAGGTACATATGGGCAACTACGAACGCATTGTATTTCCTAATGAGAACATCTTCATCCGGCTGAAAGAAAGTGTTCGCGGTCAGGATGTGTATCTGGTGCAGAGCATGGTGTCGCCGCTGCACGACAACTTCATGGAAATGCTGATTATGGTGGACGCCCTCAAACGCGATTCGGCGGGGCGCATCAACGTGGTCATTCCGTATATGTCCTACACGCGCTCGGACAAGAAAGACCAGCCGCGTGTGCCGATTACGGCGCGTATGGTGGCGAACATGATCGAAACCGCCGGCGCGGATCGCTACATCACGATTGACCTGCATGCCGGACAGATTCAGGGCTTTTTCGATATTCCGGGCGATGCGCTGACGGCCTTCCATCTGCTGAGTGATTACGTCCTCGACCAGAACATACCCGATCTGGTGGTGTGTTCGGCTGATCTGGGCTTCGCCAAGAAAGCGCGGAACTGGGCGGAAAAGCTGGCGACGCCGCTGGTGATGGTGGAAAAGCGCCGCCTGTTCAACACCGGACAGGCCGAGGCGCTCACGCTGATCGGCGATGTGGAAGGCAAGAACGTGCTGTTGGTGGACGACGAAGTGCTGACGGGCGGCACCATCGTCAAAGCGGTGGAGGCCATCCGCGAACGGGGCGCGAAGGATGTGTATCTGGTCTTTACGCACCCGCTGCTCAAAGATCAGGCTTATGACCGTCTGGACGGGCTGAAGCTAAAGGAAATCATCACCACCAACACCGTGCCGCTGCCGCCAGAGAAAGTGCTGCCCAACATGCGCGTCCTCTCCGTCGCGCCGCTGCTAGGCGAGGTAATCTTACGCGCTCATCAGGGGCGCAGTGTGGGCGAATTGTTCAACGAATAGCGGTATACAGCGCGGCGGTGGGCGTTTGACCGAACAGGCTCAAGTTCAGGCGCTCATCCAACCGCAGGCGTTCAAAATGCAGCAGGTCGGGCGCGTTGGTCAACAGCGCCGCCCGCCCGCCGCGTATCAGCACCCGTTCCATTTCGTGGCACAGGTCGCGGTACAATGCCTCCAGATCATCCCCGGTTTGCACCTGCCGTCCCCAAGCGAAATTAGACACCACACGGTCTATGGATTGGTCATGTAGCGGCAGCGTCCGCGCATCCCACTGGCACAGCGGCAGCGATAGCCTCGCGCTGGCGGCGTTGGCCTGCGCCGCGAGAACGGCCTGCGCTTCGATGTCCCCGCCACACGGCGCTAACCCGTTGTACGCCCCTTCAATCAAAATTGTGCCTGTGCCGCAGCACGGATCGAGCAAGCGCATACCCGCTTCCGCGCCGCACAGGTCGAGCAGGGCGGCGGCAACGGGTGGCTTAAGCGTCCCCGGACGCTGGACGTGCTGGTAAGCGCGGTCATGCAGCGGGGCAGCGGCGACGCGCAGCCCCACCACCACGCGCTCATGCTCGATAAACAGGCGCAGGTTCAAATCGGCTTGGCGGTCATCGGCGGTGGGCAACCAGCCCGCGCTGGCCTGCACAGCGGCGGCGATGACGGTTTTGATTTCTTCGGCACTGTAGTTGCGCTTGCCCACAAAACTCACGCTGACTGAAAACACAGGCGGGCTGCGCAGGGGGCGCAGGGCTGCGCAATCTGCGGCGGCGCTGAAGTCCAGCGCGGCGGCACGCACGCGCAGATCGTCCAGCGCGGCGCGGGTGTGGCTGA
>CAIPFY010000284.1 GCA_903864435.1 uncultured Chloroflexota bacterium
CTCGCGCTCCGGGTAAACCGTTCGATCTTGCGTGGCGGTGAAACTGAGATACGACTCCGAGGCCACCCGCGCCTGATACGGCCATTCAATCAGCGGCATCTGGAAGTTGCCCATCAGGATGACCATGACCGCCGCCAGCACGCCAGTGAACAGCGCCGCACGCGGACGGGGCAGCGGCACCGTCAACCGCTGACGGGCGCGGGCAAGGTTATAGGCCACGCCGAACGCCGTCAGCCCCGCCAGCGCGAACACCAGCGCGTTCATCAGGTTATAGCCCACTGTACTCGTTACACCGCTGGCCGTCGAAAGCATCGCCGCCAGAAAATAGCCGAAGTAGTAGTAGCTGATCGAATATCCCGCCATCCAACCGTCATTCGGCGGGAAGGTCGGGCTGTTCATGATGCTGCTGGTGAACATCAAATCCATCGGCTTTTCGGTGGTACGTAGTTCCGGTTGATGCGCACGGACAATCGCCCAACCCACCAGCAGAACGAGGAACAACACCTCGCCCCACACCACCACCGGGCGATTTTCACGCCACCAACCGCGCCAATCGAATCGTTCACGGGCACTGAAATAGACCGTCAGGGACAGTCCGATTGCCAGCCCCCACGCCAGCAGGATAGCGCCGCCGGTGTTCTTCAAGAAACCGAGGCTACCGAGCAACCAGAACAGATAGCCCACCAGCAGCAGCCCCACCGCCCGTGCCAGTGTGTACCCGCGATCCGGCAGGCCGCCGAGCAAGCGCACGCACAGCGGCAGCACCGCCGCACCCGCCAGTGTGACCAGCAACCACCACGCCAAAACATGAGCGCCCTCACGGGCGAACCATTCAAATACCACCGGCAGAGTCCTCATTCATCTGAAATTCAGCGTCTTTAATCACTTCGTACAGGGTAGCCGCGCCGCCCTGATAAGCCACTTTCAACATGCCCTGCTGCACCATATCATCGAACTTCGACAGGCCACTCACCGAATAGTAAGCCATTTCCAGACGGCTGACCACCACATAGCTCACATCGTAGTGCTGCAAAATCGCCCATGCCGCCGGAATATCCAGCGTGGAGTAGAAGGCGTTGATATTGGCGACACGCTGCTGCACCAGACGCGGCAGCGGGTCAAACGTGCGTTGCTGCCGCTGATGGAAGTTCCAGCCGTTCACCGAAGGCAGCCCGGTCAAAATGGCAATGCGCGATTCCCAACGGTACTCGCGGTCAGCGCGACCTTCCATGATGATCGGCGTACCCTTAATGTTCTCCTGCATCCAGCGCACCAGCGCGTAATCGTCCGCCATCGGGAACGGCGCTAACGATGGGTCGCCTTGCAGCAGATTCGGGTCGCCTTCGTACTGGAAGGCATACTGCATATAGGCCATGCCATCCAGCGTCAACGGAATGTCCGCCAGCGTCAGCGGCGCGTTGGGCGACATGCGGTCTTGTGCGCGTCCCTTACTCGCCATCAGCGGGTACAGCGCCCCGGCAATCACCAGCGTCGCCAGCACGCTATACCATGCCACTCTCAAGCCGCCGCGCCAGTTGGACGAACTCCGCAGCAACCACGAAGCCGCCACGCCGCCCGCCGCGCTGAACAACAGCCACGCCTGAATGTAGAACTTGAACACGGTGTTCTGACGACCAATATCGCCATCCAGCACCACATATTCCACGCCCAACGTCAACCCCAGCGCCAGCCCTGCCAACGCCAGAACGACCTGCATCTCGCGGGTTTGTCCGCTACGGAAGAACAGCAGCGCCACCCACAGCAGCACGGGCAGCGCGATCAACGTCACCGGTATGCTGAAGGCCATCAGTAGCGCACCCACCAGAATCGCCACGACGAAGATGCCGAACGCGATCAGCGGTATGCCCTTGCCGCGCAGCGCCGCCACCCGTGTGACGCGCAACCAGCGGGCGCTATCCCACGCCAGCAGCGACACCAGCAGAAACAGGAACAACCCGTGAATGGTGAAGTACATCCACAACTGCGTATAGGGGCCAGTCCATTGCAAAGCGCGGTTGTAGGTGGAGGCGTACCATGTGATGAAGGGAATGGTGAACAACACGCTGAAGCCCACGAACCCGCCCACACGCCCGACCAGCGCCACCAGCGCGGCGCGACTCACCCGGCGGAAGCTCAACCACCACGCGAACGCCAAGCCGAGTACACCCAGCAGCATGAATGTGATCCAGTCCCATGTGTTGGTGGGGCGCAGCAGGCCGACGGTCAACCCGCCCAACGCCAGCGCCAGCACCAACGGCAAGCGCCGCCGGGGGTCATCACCCGCCGCCAGTACCTCATGCAGCACAAACGCCATCACGAGGAACAACATCGGCATGGCGATCATGTGCGCGTGTAAATCGCCGTACAGGAACGTGAAGAACGGGAATTCGGCAATCGCGTTGCCGCCGCCGTCCGGCGATTCGCTGATGATGCGCGTGGGCGCCCAGTACCAGCGGTTCGGCGCGAGATCAAGCGGCGCACCACTGAGGACGCGCTGCAACCCACGCCACACACTCTGCAACGGCGACTCACTGTCGCGGATGGCCTGCGCGATGATGTCGTTGAAATCATCCCCCGCCGGAGGAGCGCCGTTCTTGACCGTGTATTCCTGTACATACTGGTTCTGAAGCACAGCGGACTGTTGATAGTAGCCCGTCCGCAGCAGCCCTTCGGAGACGAACACACGCGGCGTATCCAGATTGCCCAATACCACCGCCAGCAGCAGCGCCGCGACCCCCGCCACCCAAGGATTGCCCAAGCGGGGCAACGGTTGCGGCGGGGGCGGTGTCCATGTGCCGTTCTCGTCGTCAGAGGGCGGTGCAGCGGCGGCAGGTTCACCAGCCGGGGCAGCGGGCGCAGGTAAGCGCCGACTGACCAGATTGAAGGCCACCGCGAACGCGCCCATGCCCGTCAGTGCGAACAGCGTGGGGATAATCAGGTTATAGGCAATCGAGGGCATCATGCCGATCAGCAGCACCGGCCCGCCCACCACCACATAGCCGTAGTAGTAGTAGTTAATGAACCCGCCCGAATGCCAGGGGTCAACCGGCGGGAACACCGTACTGCGCAATACCCCGTTGAAATAGGCAAAGTCCATCGGCTTTTCGCCGCCAAAACTGGGATGCCACAAATCCGGGTTGGTCAGGCGCACGATCAGGAAACCGAGGAAGGCCAGCACCGTAATCAGTTCAATCGTGAGCATCTGCCGCCAGTGGGTGCGGATATGAGCGCGGAAGCCGCCCCGTTCGCGCCGCAGCAGGAACACGCCCAACGCCAGCAGAATCACCAGCCCTAGCGCGATGCCGTTTTGCGACCACACCGGCAACCGGGCGCTGGCGGCAAACCACGCCATCCAGCTCACCACGACCAGACCGACAATCTTGGCGAGGCTGTAACCGCGATCCGCCAAGCGCGGGAAGATGGTGAACAGCAGCGGCCACGCCGCCCACCCGAACGCCATAATCGTCAGCCACCACGCGGCAATGCTCACCAGCGGTTCGGTATTCACCACGCTGGCGCTGTGGAAGCGTTCCGACCATGTGCCGCCTTCGCTCTGAATCTTGAACAGATCGGGCGGGAATTGCAGCAGAGTCGGCACACTACGCGCCGAAAGCGAGTACAGCGGCACCACGCCCACCAGCGTCGGGTCGCAGTAGAAAGCGGCGGGCGTGGTCTGCGCCAGATACGGGCAGTTATACATCTGCGGCGCGTTATCAATCTTTTGCAGCGGCACACTGTTCAGGAGCGTC
>CAIPFY010000285.1 GCA_903864435.1 uncultured Chloroflexota bacterium
GGCCTTTGGCCTTAATGGGATCGTGATTTTGCAAGTGAATATGATCGGGCAGCGCACCGAGCGCATGTTGGATGTAACCGATATTGGCTTCGCTCACAATAATCTGCCCACCTGCGGCATTTTCCAGCAGCCGATGCGATAGGTTGATGGTATCGCCCAACGCAGTGAAATCGCGGCGGTTGATGCTGCCCACGTTGCCCGTCGTCGCCACGCCGCTGTGGATTCCCACGCGGTACAGGTGCATCGTGGGGTCTAAGCCCTGCCGCGCATACAATTCCACAAACCGTTCGCGCATTTCGAGCGCGGCGACCACCGCCTGCCACGAATGATCGGGTTGCGGGTTGATCTGCGTATTGAACAGCGCCATCACCTCGGTTCCCATATATTTGTCCAGCACGCCGTTGAAATCGCTGATGCAGTCTGTCGCCACCGCCAGATACTCGTTCAGCAAATCCATCACCTGCTTCGGACGCAGTTCCGAGGGGAAGGTCGAAAACGGACGCACATCCACAAACATGCAGGTCATTTCGCGCCGTTCGCCGCCCAACGCGAGGTTGGCAATATCCTCGATGTTATCCACCATTGCGGGAGGCAGGTAGCGCCGCAGGATGTTCAGCCGATCCTCGCGTTCGCGTTGTTCGGTCAAATCGTCCGCCACCAGCGCCACGCCCTGCAACTGCCCTTCCGGGTCTTTCAGCGGCGAGAGTTTCAGCCCCAGCACCAACCGCCCACGATGCGCATGTTCAAACTCGGCTTCAAAAGCGGCGCTTTCGCCCTGCTCAATCCGGTTGATGATGTCATCTTTCAGCGCCGGGATCACCGTTTCTAAGGGCTGACCGATGGCAATTTCCGGCGCAAGCCCCAGAATATCCCCCGCCGCCGCGTTGAAGGTGCGGATGGTATCGTCCTGCGTGGTGGTAATGACCCCGCTACCGATGGACGAAAACACGTTGCCCATCACTTCCTGAATTTCGGTGATGTCATTCAGGTAAGCCTGCGCCTGCATGAACAGCCGTGCGTTTTCGATGGCAACGGCCATCTGGTTCGCAAAGGCCGACAGCACCCCTTTTTCCCGATCCGAGAACATGCCGGAGCGCAGGCGGTTATCCACATATACCGCGCCGGTAATCTGGTCTTTGTAGCGCAGCGGCACACACAGCACCGAGCGCAGCACCATTTGCGCGATGGTAGAAACCTGCTGCATACGGGGGTCGCCATAGGCATTGTCGCTCAGAATCGGCTGACCGCTGGCGATCACGTCATTCAGAATGGTCTGGCTGCCCTGAAACCCGCTGGATTGCCCGGTTTCCAGATCACGGGACACGCGGAAATCCAGTTCACCGCTGGCGCTGTTTCGCAGCACGATATACCCGCGTTCAGCGCCGGTCAGCGCGATCACCTCATCAATCGCCCGCGCCAGCACATCGTCCAGATCGAGCGAGGAGTTAATCATGGCTGAAGTCGCCGCCAGCGCCCGCAACTGCGCCAATTCGGTATCTT
Source organism: uncultured Chloroflexota bacterium (assembly GCA_903864435.1). Classification (GTDB taxonomy): domain Bacteria; phylum Chloroflexota; class Anaerolineae; order Aggregatilineales; family Phototrophicaceae; genus CFX2. Next base: position 1,501 of record CAIPFY010000285.1, read on the forward strand.
CGCCGCCCATATGCTTTTGCAGCGCGGTCAAATCCCGATCAATACTTTCTAGATTCTGAGTCGCACCGGGCGGCAAATTCATGCCGCGCATCTTCAAAATTTCGGCCTGACTGTTCAAGGCCGCGATCACTTCAGCAATATAGACTTTCAACCGCTGCACATCGTTGATTGGATGTGTATTCCCGTCAAGCATGTTCACACCCCACCATCTGCTGGAATGTGGAAATTATACACCCGTTCAAATAGTACGCTTGCATTGACCGGATAAACCACCGGACATCAAAGCTGCCGCATCCACAGATGACGGCAGCACAAAAAGACGGTTATGGCAGAACACGCACAGGGTTTCTGCGCTTAAGGCAGCTTGCAGCCCACCACCGAACGCCCTTCAGCCGATAGCGACTCGATTTCTTCACGAACAGTCTGCACCGCTGCCCCACCATCCAGCACTTCCAGCGCGGTAGCGAAGGATTGCGATTCGCCCGGTTGCAGCATCACCAGACGCCCATTCTTGCGGGCGGCATTCTGTCCTTCGGGCAGGCAGTTGCCCGGTTCCACACCACACACCACGATCCCCTGACGGGTGTTCTTCCACTGGGAAAGGTACGGTAGTTCGGTGGTACGCCAGCGCACCGCGAACCCGAACTCGCCATGCACATTGAGCGCCGCCACCGAGTAACCGGCGGTATCGGCATGAACATGATGGAAAAAGACCTGTTCGAGATAGCTGGCAGAAGGCGCGTTGTACAGCGGCCAGTTGGGCAGCCCCGGCATGGCCTGTTCGTTACGTGCATAGACCTGCCCGCTGGACATCAAGCGCGTCCCCTGCTGAATCAGCGGGAAACCCACGTTGAAATGATACAGAATCATGAACGGCACCGGTTCGTCGCCGATGTTCGTCACGGTATCGTCAATCTGGATGACGGGCGAATCCAGTTGCAGGGTGTAGGTGCGCTCCAAGCGCATTTGCTCGCCAAACAACCGTGACTCGTGTACCGCGCCCTTCAGCGTGACCACATAGCGATCTTCCGCGTTCCAGCGCCCCTCAATGGCGACATCGCCGGCGCGTAAACGGGTGGCATTCCCGTGCAAATCGCGGGATTCGCCCGTCTTGTCGTCCACTTCCGGCGGCCCCACATGCGTCAGGCCGCACGTCACCAGCAAGCCGCCGTTGAACTGCCGCAGCCACATCATGCCGTCATCCGGCGGATGCGGCGAACCGGGGCTGACCCACGTCAGCGGCAAGCCCTTGTAGCTGGCTGTCCAGATGTCCAGACCGCGATCTGGCAAAATGGTGAAGTTCAGGCCAGCCGCGTTATAGGCTTCCACAATCCGCGTCCCGTTGGGGAGCGTAGCGGAGCGAAAACCGACAAACTGCCGCATATCCAAACTGTGTTTTTCGAGAACGTCTCGCGTCCACTGGCGCGGGTTAAGCATAATAAACCCCTTTGACTTTAGACCAACGATCTATACCAGTGTAGCCTGTTCAGGGGTTTAAGGGGTATGCCATAAGAAACGGAGGCGGGGCAAAGCATGTGAGTCAAATGGACTAATTCACATAATGAGTATCCGCAAAAGACTCATTCAGTTGGACACTCCCAGAAACGGAGGCGGGGCAATAACCCTCCGTTGCGCGTCATGGCGAAGGTGGGAAACAACAGGACACGGCGCATGTCGTGTCCTGTCGGTCTTTTATGGGGAACAACAGGACACAGCTCGCGCCGTGTCCCTACGAAACAACTTTTGCCCCCCAAAAGGAGCTACCCGCTACACCGCGTCAGGCGACGCTGACTTCGGGGTGTTCAAACTGGCTGTTGTACAGATCGGCGTAGAAGCCGCCCTTCGCCAGCAGTTCGAGGTGGCTGCCCTGCTCCACAATGTCGCCATCTTTCATCACCAGAATCAGGTCGGCGTTGCGGATGGTGGACAGGCGGTGCGCGATGATGAAACTGGTGCGGTTGTGCATCAGGTGATCCATCGCCTTCTGAATCAGCACTTCGGTGCGCGTATCCACCGAACTCGTGGCTTCGTCCAGAATCAGGATGGTCGGGTCGGCAAGGATGGCGCGGGCAATCGTCAACAACTGCTTCTGTCCCTGAGAGACGTTCCCCGCCTCCTCGTCCAGCAGCATGTGATACCCATCCGGCAGGGTGCGGATAAAATGATCGGCGTGGGCTGCTTTAGCCGCCGCGATCACTTCTTCGTCGGTGGCATTCAGGCGACCATAACGGATGTTCTCCATAATGGTGTCGTTGTACAACCACGCATCCTGCAACACCATGCCGAACAACCCGCGCAAATCGTGGCGGCTGAACTCGCGGATGTCGTGTCCATCCAGCAAAATCCCGCCGCTGTTGACATCGTAGAAGCGCATGAGCAGTTTGACGATGGTCGTCTTGCCTGCGCCGGTAGGCCCCACGATGGCAATCTTCTGACCGGGCTGGGCTTCCGCCGAAAAATCGTTGATGATGATTTTGTCGGGCGCATAGCCGAAATGGACATTCTTGAACTCGACATGCCCTTCCACGTTCTGAAGTTTCAGCGGCGTTTCGGTTTCTGTCACTTCTTCGGCTTCATCGAGGAATTCAAACACGCGCTCGGCAGCGGCAGCCGTCTGCTGAAGCACGTTCGAGATGTTGGCGATCTGCGCGATGGGCTGCGTGAACAGACGGACGTACTGAATGAACGCCTGAATATCGCCCAGCGTAATCGCGCCCTGTATCGCCAGATAACCGCCGAGGATGGACACCGCCACATAGTTCAGGTTGCCCACGAACATCAGCACGGGCATCATCAAGCCGGAGATAAACTGCGACTTCCACGCAGTTTTATAGAGCGTCTCGTTGTACTTGTCGAACTTGTCAATGCTTTTCTGTTCGCCGTTGAACGCCTTCACCACCAGATGACCGCTGTACATCTCCTCGATGTGGCCGTTCACATGCCCCAGATAGTCCTGTTGCTCTTTGAAGTACCGCTGCGAACGCTTAATCACCAGACCGATGATGACAAACGAGAGCGGGATAATCACCAGCGAGGCCAGCGTCATGCCGAAGCTGATGGACAGCATCATCACGAACACGCCCACCAGCAGCGTGATTGAGGACACAATTTGCGACAGGCTCTGGTTCAACGTCTGACTGACGGTATCCACGTCGTTCGTGATGCGTGACAGCACCTCACCATGATTGGTGCCGTCGAAGTAGCGCAGCGGCATCCGGTTGATCTTCTCCGCGATGTCCTTGCGGAAGCGGTAGGTGATCTTCATCGAGATGTTGGTCATGATCCAACCCTGCGCGTAGTTGAATACGGTGGAGATCAGGTACAACCCGATCATCAGCAGGACGATGTTCCCGATGTACTCGAAGTCAATCCCGCTGCCCGTTCCCGAAATCTGCCCCATCACCCCTTCAAATAACTTGGTGGTGGCTTTGCCGAGAATCTTGGGGCCGACAATCGTGAACACGGTAGACACGATTGAGAACACGAACACGCTGATAATCGCCATGCGATAATCGCGCAGATAGTCCGCCAGTTTGAGCATCGTGCCGCGAAAATTACGCGCCTTCTGCACCGGCCCCATCATGCCAGCAGGGCCATGCCCACCGGGGCCGGGCATGGGGCGGCCACCACCTTGACCGGGACGTTGTGCTGTGAACATCATGATGCCAGTTCCTCCATGCTGAGCTGCGACAACGCGATTTCGCGGTAGGTTTCGCAGGTATTCATCAATTCGCTGTGGGTACCCTGACCGACGATCTTGCCTTCATCCAGCACCACGATATGCTCGGCGGTGATGATGGTCGAGATGCGTTGAGCCACGATCAGCAGGGTGCTGTTCTGGGTGTGTTCCTTCAGGGCACGGCGCAGCGCCACATCGGTTTTGAAGTCCAGCGCCGAGAAGCTGTCATCGAAGATGAAGATGGGCGGCTTCTTGACGAGCGCACGGGCGATGGAAAGCCGCTGACGCTGCCCGCCGGATACATTCGTGCCGCCCTGCGACACTTCCGAAGCCAACCCGTCCGGCATCTCCTGCAAGAAGCTGCTGGCCTGTGCCACATCCGTAGACTCTTGCAACAGTTCGGCGGAAGCCTCATCATCGGCATAGCGCAGGTTGCTTTCAATCGTGCCAGAAAACAGGTTGCCCTTCTGCGGCACATAGCCAATCCTGTCGCGCAGGTCATGTTGCGACACGTCCCGAATATCCACCCCGTCCACAAAGATCGCGCCATCCGTCACATCGAAGAATCGCGGGATCAAGTTGATGAGCGTGGATTTACCAGAACCGGTTGAGCCGATAAAGGCCGTCGTTTGACCGGGCATGGCGGTGAAGTTCAAACCGTGCAGCACGTCTTCTTCAGCGCCGGGATAACGGAACGACACATTCTTGAATTCGATCTTGGCGTTGAACGGCAGCGCGAACTTCTTGGGCTGCTTGGGGTCTATGATGCTGGTTTCCATCTCCAGCACATCCGCAATACGATCCGCCGAAACCGATGCGCGGGGCAGGATGATGAACATGAACGACAGCATCAAGAAGGACATCACGATCTGCATCGCGTACTGCATGAAGGCCATCATATTGCCCACCTGCATTTGCGACTCGGCCACCTGATGCGCCCCCACCCAGATGATGAGCAGCGACACGCCGTTCATAATCAGCATCATGGCTGGCATCATGAACACCATCACACGGTTGACGAACAGATTCGTTCGAGTCAGGTCTTGGTTGGCCTGATCGAAGCGATTTTCTTCAAAAGCCTGCGTGTTGAAGGCGCGGATAACCATCATGCCGGAGAGGTTCTCGCGGGTAACGAGGTTCAGACGGTCAACCAGCTGCTGAATGATGCGGAACTTGGGTAGCGCGAGGCTAAACACGCCGAAAATCAGGCTCAAAAGTGCGATGACCGCAATCGCAATCGTCCACCACATCGAAGCATCGGTGTTGATGGCTTTAATCACGCCGCCGATTGCCATAATGGGAGCGTAGAAAATCATGCGGATCATAATCATGACCAGCATTTGAAGCTGGGTCACATCGTTGGTGGAACGGGTGATGAGCGACGACACCGAAAACTTCTCGAACTCGGCATTCGAGAAATTCTCCACCTTAATGAACACATCGCGGCGCAGGTTGCGTGCCATGCCTGCTGCGGCCCGCGCCGAGAGGAATGCCACCGTAATCGTACAAGCGCCGGAGAACAGCGATAGAATCAACATCACCAGACCGGTGCTGATAATGTACTGATTCTGCATGCTGACCGTATCCATGCCCAGCGCCGCGTACTCGGTTTTAACGGCGCCCATCGCGGCCTGCGAAATCATGGACTCGCCCATCGCAGCGAAGCGTGTGTTCACCTGTTCCAGCATTTGCGCCCGCGTAGCCGCTGGCAGCAGCGCCAGCATCGCAAAGACGTTGGTTCCCGCTGGCAGTTTGGAAAGGTCGAAGCTGCCCCCACTCATCGCAGCAGCTTTGGTAGGATCGGTCATGGCCTGTTCGATGCCAGATACCACGAGTTGCGATTTGGACATGATCGGCTTGATCGTGTCCAGTGTGACCGTATCGCTGGTCTTTAGCACATAGATCGGCTCAGTTTCCAGCACCGGGTACAGCTTGACCTGCTGACTGTAGTCCGGCGAAGTACTGTCAACCAGCGTGTACTGATCCAGCACTGTTGTCTTTTCATCGTCGGTCATAAACAGATTCAGCTTCCCCATCTGGCTTTGCCGGATGGCTTGCGGAATCGGACTTTCAATACCGCCCTGTTGGATGCCGTTGTTGATGATCTTCGCCATGTAATCGGGCAGCGACAGATCCATGATGGCCTGTATGAACAGCAACACCACCGACAACAGCATCAGCGCGGTGAACGGTTTGAGATATCGAGCCAAACGTAACATATATGGCATCTCTTTCTGGGTAGTGGATAGTTACTTGAGCGCGTCGGGCATATACCGCCGCGTCATAACGCGACCGAGTGCAGGCATGAACTGCTGCGCAGCCGCCATCTCGTCCGGGGTGAGTTCGGCGAAAAAGTCGGTGAGCAGCGCCACAATCTGCTGCTTGGCGGCATTGGCTAGAGCAATCCCTTCGGGCGTGATTTGCAATTGCCACTGGCGGCGGTCATTCGGGTCTGACACGCGCTGCACCCAACCGCGCTCCACCAACCCTTGCATGAGCGAACTGGCAGCTTGCAAGCTGACGTGCTGCCGTTTTGCAAGCTCGCTGGTCGTGATGGGGTGGGCTTGCAACTGAATCAACACACCGATATGCAGGAGCTTGTGTTCTTCCTCCCCCACTTCGCGCAGGGATGAGGCTAACCAGCGTCTGAGATTCGGCACCACCCGAAGTACTTCTTCCGCCAGAGCATGAGGTGTCCAGAGGTTATCCATCCAAGTAGTCAACTCGCTTGATTATCAAGTCACTTGACTATCAACATACTTGATTACTATTCCCCTGTCAATAGCACACCTTGCCGGGTTCCATCCAGCGCAATCTTGATAACAATTTGATACGCAAGCGCATTCTCTTGTTCCAATCCTGATGCCGCCCCCCGTATAGTGAGGGCAAATGGACTTATACGGGATAAGGGCATGAGAACGATTCTGGTGCAGATGGAAAATAGGCGTTTCACGATGCAGGCGCTGCATCTGGCGCTGGCGCTGGCGCGCAACCAGCAAGCGCAGGTGGTGCTGTTACGGTTGATTCCGGTGAAACACCTCGGTTATCTGGGAACGAGTTTGGGGCAATGCGAGATGAGCGCCGACGAACAGGCCGCGCTGCGCGACTATGCCGCCACTGCCGAAGACTACGGCATGGACATCACGCTGCGGCAAATGCAGTGCGAAGACACACTCGCCGCTGTGACCGAAGCCGCCGACTATCTGGATGCGGACGTAGTGTTCGCGCAGGTGCGCCCCAGTTGGCTTCCCTACTGGCAGGTCTTTCGCCGCTGGTGGCTGGAACAACAGTTGGCGCTGCACGGACGGCAGCTTTACACGCTGCAAACGCCGCCCGCCGCTGCCAGCCATGTGCCGATGATTACGGTCAAACCCGCACGGCACAGCACCATCAAATAATCCCGCTTCAGACCACCTTGATACTTTCTTGATACGGGCGCAGAAAATGCTTACACAATCCTGACCCGGTGCGATTTAGACTGATAGGCTGTGATCTTATGAGGGGGACATGAATGGCGATTCGTGACGTGCAAGAGCGTTTTGCTCATCTCGTTTTCGGCGAACGGTTGAAAACTGAGGAAATCTCACACCAGACCGCATCCAATCCGATTGCGCTGGCAGTGCTGGCGAGCGATGCGCTGTCTTCGGTGGCTTATGCGACTGAAGAAATCCTGATTATCCTGAATATGGCGGCCATCAGTAGCTTTTCGCTGCTGGGCTTCACCGGCAATGCGGCTTCGATCCCGATTGCGATTGCGATTGCCATCCTGATCGGCATCGTGACCATTTCCTACCGCCAGACGATCTTCTCGAATCCGGCGGGCGGCGGCGGCTACCGTGTCGCCAAAGAGAATCTAGGCGAAGAACTGGCGCAGGTGACGGGCGCGGCGCTGCTGACGGATTACATCCTGACGGTAGCCGTGAGCATCAGCGCCGGCGTCGCCAACCTGACGAGCGTGATGCCCGGACTCGTGCCGTTCCGTATGGAAATCACGGTGTTCATCATCATCGTCATGACCATCATCAACCTGCGCGGCGTGAAAGAAAGCGCCCGCCTGTTCTCTATGCCCACCTATTTCTTCCTCGCCATGATGGGCTTGACGCTGATCGTCGGCTTCTTCAAGATGGCGACGGGGACGCTCACGCCCGTTACAGGCGTGGAAGCCATCACCCACAACGCGCTAGAGCCGATCTCGCTCCTGCTCATCCTGCGAGCGTTTTCGTCCGGTTGTACCGCGCTGACCGGCATCGAGGCCATCTCGAACGACACGCAGTTGTTCAAGCAGCCCCGCGCTAAAAACGCAGCCAAGACACTGGTGGCAATGGCCGCCATCCTGATCGTGCTGTTCCTGAGCATCACCTTCTTGGCAAACGCGGTGCAGGCCGTCCCGTCGCATTCCGAAACGATCATCAGCCAGCTTGCCCGCGCCATCTACGGGCAGAATGGTCTTGGTTATCTAGGCTACGTCCTCACGCTGATCGGCGCTTTCGCTGTGCTGTTCATGGCGGCCAACACCCCGTTCGCGGACTTTCCGCAACTGGCGGCGCTCGCCAGCGGAGACGGCTTCCTGCCGCGCCAACTCACCTATCGCGGACGGCGCTTGGTGTTCACATGGGGCGTGCTGACTCTGGCAACCGGTTCGATTATTCTGGTGGTCATCACCGATGCGGTCGTGACCAACCTGATTCCGCTGTACGCCATCGGCGTGTTCCTCGGCTTCACCATCAGTCAGGCCGGCATGACCCGCCGCTTCTGGCGTGCCGGTCATCTCAAGCCGGGTGAATACACCTTCGGGCTGGAAACCAAGATCGTCTACGATCCGAACTGGCTATTCAAGCTGATCGTCTCCGGCATCGGCGCGGTGGTGACATTCGTGGTGATGATCGTGTTCATCATCACTAAGTTCAGCACCGGCGCATGGTTCATCGTGCTGCTCATTCCGGCGCTGGTGTGGGTGTTCTTCCGCATTCACCGCCACTATAAAGAAACGGCGGCACGGTTGAAGTTGGAAGAAACGCCCGTCTTTGAACACAAACCGGTTGTGTTCGACGTGAACCAGCACAAACAACTGGCGATCTACTTCTGCGATACGTGGTCGAAACTGGCGGTGGAAGTGGTCGGCGCGATCCTCAAGCGCGGCCTACCCATCCAGATCGTGCATATCAACGTAGACCCGAAGCGTGCGGCTGCGTTCGAGAAGCGATCACGCGAGATCGTCGAATTAAATGGTTGGGACGAAGGCGCGGTAGCCGTCATCGAAGACCCGTACCGCGACCTGTATCAGAGCGTCGCCAACATCCTGCGCGACATGCGTAAGCAGTACCCGAACGTGTACTTTGAGGTGTATATCGGTGCGCTGCGCACCCGCTTCCCGTTCAACATGTTACACATGTCCACCGACCGCTTCCTGCGGGATGCAATGGTGGAGGTGGAAGATGTGGCGCTGAACATCAAACAGGTGAGCTTGGATAGCATCCCGCTGCCGCCCGGATTCAAGGTCACGTTCGAGCATGTGACCGATCATGGCGGCCACATGGACGATCCGTCGGTAGAAGCCGTGCCGCCAGCGGGCAAGCACTCGTAACCCGCAGACTTCTGCACAAATACAAAGGCGGCGCTCAAGGTGCCGCCTTTTGATTCCGGTCACTCGCGGCTAACGAAACGGTAGCCCACACCCGGCTCGTTCAGGATGTAGCGCACATTCCGCGAAGGGTTCTCGCGCAGCTTCTTGCGCAACTGATTGACGAACACCCGCACATAATGATCCATGTCGCCATATTCCGGCCCCCACACCGCGCCGAGGATCGCCCGGTGGGTCATCACTTTGCCGGGATGCGTCGCCAACAAGCGCAGCAGGTCATATTCTTTAGGGGTCAGGTGAACGGGTTCGCCCTCCACCCGCACCAGACGGTTGACCAGATCAATCGTCAGATCGCCCACGCAGATTTCCGTTTCGGCAGACACAACCGGTTCAACGCCCACCCGCCGCAGGATGGCCTGAATACGCGCATTGAGTTCTTCCATGCCGAACGGCTTGGTCATGTAGTCGTCGGCTCCGGCGCTGAGGGCGGCAACCTTCGTCTTTTCCTCGTTATGCACCGAGAGCATAATCACCGCCGCTTTCGACCATTCGCGCAGGCGGCGGCACACTTCGATGCCGTCCGGTTCCCCGCCCAGCGCGATGTCCAGCACGATCACATCCGGCGTGTGCTGCGCGGTGAGCGTGATGGCCTCCAGCCCGTTAGAGGCGGTGAACACCTCGTAACCATACCCGTTCAGGCCGATTTTGAGTTGTTTGCGGATTTGGGGTTCGTCATCCACGACCAAGACTTTGAGCTTCAATCACCGACTCCTTTGCGAAGGGCAGCGCCAGCACAAATGTTGCGCCGCTGCCGGGGGTATCCAGTACGCGCAATTCGCCCTTGTGCGCTTCGATGATGCCTTTGGCGATGGGCATTCCGAGGCCGATGCGCCCTTCTTTACCGCGATAAAACGGCTCCATCATGTGCTGCTTCACCTCATCCGAGATGGTTTCGCCATGATTGACCACTTCCAGAAAAGCCTCATCCCCGCGCACCCCGCCGCGCAATTCCACCTGCGAACCCTCCGGCTCGTAGCGCAGCGCATTATCCACAAGGTTCGTCAACGCCTGCAAAAGCAACCCGTAATCAAACGCCACCAGCGGCACATTGTCGGGGAAGTTCAGATGAATGCGCTCCTGCTTGTGAATCTGCCACATACGCGCCGCCACATCGCCCGCCACTTCTTCCAGCGAGTTAAAAGCGATGCTCAACCGCAGCGCCCCGGCCTTCAAGCGCGACATATCCAGCAGATTCCCCACCAGTCTATCCAGCTGGTCGGCCTCGGTTTCAATCGTAATGGCAATTTCGGCCTGTTCATCGGCGGGCAGCGTGTCTCCGAACTGGCGCAAATTGCTGGCGGACGTTTTGATGATGGTGATGGGGGTGCGCAAATCGTGCGAAACGGCATGTAAAAGCGCCGTTTTCAACCGATCCGCCTCCTCGAATTGCAGACTGCGGCGGGCGCGTTCGTTCAGGTCAATGCGCTGAAGCGCCATACCGGCCTGCGCGGCACAGGCCATCAGCAAGCGAATACGCGGCGAGGGCAACGGTTCAGGAAAAGCCGCCCGCAGCGTGGCATAGACCGTATCCCCCGATTGCAGCAGCAGGTAATGAGTGGTGGCAGAGGGCAACGAGGCGGCGCTGGTCGGCGTATCCGGCATCACCTCGGTCTGTGCCGCGCCAAAATCCTCACGAACAGCCTGCGCCAGCGCCTGCAAAACTTCTTCGCGGATGGTGATCTGATTAAATGCCCGTGTGAGGCGGTAAAGAATGTCGTGTTCATGCGCCTGCTGACGGGCATCCTCCGCCTGCTGACGCACGTTCGCGCCCAACTGCCCCGCAATCGCCCCCACCACCACGAACACAATCAAATCAAGCACTTCTCGCGGGTCAGCCACCAGCAGCGAATAGTAGGGTTGCAAAAAGAAAAAGTTGATGCAGACAAAGCTGGCTAACGCCGCCACAAAAGCCGGGCCGGTGCCGCGTGTGACCGCCACCAGTACCGCCCCCAGCAGGAAAAACATGGTGACGTTGGCAATGGTGAACACCTCGCGCTGCGAGAGCAACACCACCGTCAGCGTGGCAACGGTTGCCAGCGCCACCACATACGAGCCGAGCCGCCCGATTGTCTTCATCGCCCATCCCCCGCTGTAGGTACACGGTGATTGTACCATCTGCGCGGGGACAACTACCCTAGAAAGTGGGCTGCTTGTGGCGGAAGGGCGAGTAAGCCTCGATCCAATCATGATCGTATTCACGGATATACGCTTCTGCCTTCTCCACCAGATCACGGTTGCCCACAATAATCGGCACCCGCTGATGCAGCGAATACGGCTGCAAATCGAGAATGTTCCCCACGCCGTCAGACGCATAGCCGCCCGCCTGCTCCGCGAGGAAGGCCATCGCCTGCGCCTCGAACATCAAGCGCATTTTGCCGAAAGGCATGGACGGGTCTTGCATATCCCCCGGATAAAAGAACACGCCGCCGCGCAGCAAATTGCGGTGAAAGTCCGAAACCAGTGAGCCGATATAGCGGTGTCCCAACGGCTTACGATCCTCATCCATGCCTTGCAGCCAGCGAGAATACTTTTGCATCCCCTTCGTCCAGTATTTTTCGTTGCCCGCGTTCGCACTGTAGTACATCGCAGTCGGGGGGATGCGGATGTTCTCATGACTGAGCAAGAACTCGCCCACGCTGGGGTCGAGCGTGAATCCATGCACCCCGTTGCCGGCGCTGTAGACCATCATGGTGCTGCTGCCGTAGATGACATATCCGGCAGCCGCCAGCCGCCGCCCCGGTTGCAAAATGTCCTGCGCGGTGCCGTGTGCGCTGCCGGAAATCTTGCGGTGAACCGCGAAGATCGTGCCGATGGACACATTCACATCAATATTGGAGGAGCCGTCCAGCGGGTCGTACAGCAGCACATATTTGCCCGTATCGAAATGCGGGGGAATGGCGATGATATCCTCATGTTCCTCGGAAGCCATCGCACACAAGCGCCCGGTATGGTCGTTGATTCGGAAAATCGTTTGATCTGCAAAAATGTCCAGCTTTTGCTGCCGTTCGCCATAGACATTGTGATCGTCGGAAGCGCCCAGAATCCCCACCAGACCGGCGCGGGTGGTTTCGCGGGCGATAATCTTGGCAGACAACGCCATATCATAGAGGAGGCCGGTAAAAGTACCGGTGGCTGAAGGATGGTTTTTTTGCTGTTCCAGAATATGACGTTCGATAGTGACAATTTTTGTCTTGGACATGAGTGCGCTCCTCAGTGCGTGGCGAAGCATTATGCTGATGTTAAAACCATCCCACCTTGCACGCAACGAAATTCATCATGAAATGTACAGGACGGATGAACCTGCGTCCAAATCTCCCCTCATCTTCACACACCGCAGCAATCCCACACAGTTCCCTAACAACACTAACCGAGCCTTAAGGGGCGCATCCCGCGTATACTGGTTACAAAATCAGTCGTGGTTGTGGGGCAGCGTGGCATACGCGGCGCGTTCACCAATCACAGGGAGCAGGGTATCATGTTGGATACGCCTAATCACAGCAATCCTAATCGCCCGTCGCCACAACCCGGCGGGGCCAACGGGAATCTTGTCCGCTGGGGCGTCTGCCCGACCTGCGGCGTAGAAGGACTGTTTCATTTTCATGGCGAACAACGCTGGCCGGAGCGGGTGGCGGATAAGCTAGGCATGAAGCCGCTGATGCACCTGTGGACGTGTGACACCTGCCATACCACCTTTGCTGAACCGACGGATACCCCCTGAACAAGTATTCCAGCGCGAAATGAAAAGAGGCGGGACTGATACCCGCCTCTTTTGATTCATCATGGAGCGCGATTACTTTTTGCCGCGCCGCCCGAACACGAAGTACAGCACAATCAGGATCAGCAGGCCGATGCCGGCAATCAGCGCAATCGGAATCTGGCTGGTGCTGGTCGCCGCCGTCTGGGTTTCAGCCGACAACGGAATGGGCGTGAAAGTGGGTTCCGGCGTGCGTCCTGCCGAGGTGGTCGCCTCGCCCGTCGGCGTGACCGGAGCCACATCTGACGTGCTTTCAACCGTGACTTCCGCCGTCGCATCCACCGTCGTGACTTCCTGTGTGGCCTCAACCGTTGCTTCGGCAGTCACTTCCGCCGTCGCGTCCACCACCTGCGCACCGGCTTCAGTCGCCTTCACATCAGCGGTAGCCTGTTCAGCCGTCGTCTGTGCCGCAACTTGCGCGTCCGAGGTAGCTTTCGCATCAGCGGCCTGCGCGGTGGCTTGCGCGTCCGCCGCCTGCGCGGTGGCTTGCGCGTCTGCCGCCTGCGCGGTGGCCTTCACATCCACCGCCTGCTGTGCATCTTTGGTGGCCTGTGCGTCTGCCGCCGAAGCCGCCTGCTGCGTCAACACCGCATCGGTCTGCGCGACTGCCGTTTGAGTGGCGACCTGATCGCTACTCACCGCTGCCGTTGCTTCGGGCGTAGTTTCCGTTGCATCAGCCGCCGTTGCTTCGGGCGGGGCGATTGTCGGCTCAACTGCCGTCGCTTCCGGCGTGGTTTCGCCGTTGGTGTTCTGACCGGAAGCCGAAACGTCCGTCGGAACCGCCGTCGGTTCTACGGGCGTGTTAGTCGGCGCGGGGGTGGATGTAGGTTCGGGCGTGTTAGTCGGCACAGGGGTGCTGGTCGGCACCGAAGCCGTTGCGGTCAGCGCAGGAGCCGCCGACACCGCGAAGGCCGTATCCACGCTGCTTGTCTGACCGCCTTCGTTCGTCACGATCACGGTCAAAATATGCCCGCCTTCGCCCGCAGCCAGCGCATCAATCTGTGCGCTATACGGAGCAGCGGTCGGCGCGGCAATTTCCACGCCGTCCAGCAGGTATTGCACGCTGCTCACCGCCGTCTGGCTGGTCACATCAAGGCTGATCTCGCGGTCAGCATCCAGTGTTTCGCCAGCGGTCAGGCCGTTGATGGTCACTTCGGCAGGCAAAGCCGCCACTTCAAACGGAACGTCCTGCGTGGTCTGCTGACCGTTCTCGCCATTGACCACAATGCTCAGAGTCGCGCTGCCGGGGGGCAGAACGGATGGGTCAATCGTCACTTCCAGTTGGTTCTGACCGCTGCTGGAGGCGATTTCCGTACCGTCAACCGACGCCGACATCGAACTGACCGCACCCTGACTCTGCTCAACGTTCACCACAATGGTTGTGGGTTCGCTGATGGCCTGCGCGGTATCCAGCCCGTTGATGGCGAATGAGGGCGGTAACGCGACCACGCTGAAGGGGATTTCGACAGGCGTAACGCCGCCGCCTTCGTTCGTGACCACGAGGTTCAGCGTGTGTTCGCCCGGAGCATAGCTAAACGGATCGAGCGTGAATGTAAACGGAACCTGATTAACCGTAGCCTGTTCCACGCCATCCACCGAGTAGACCGCGCTGGCCGCCGGAGTCTGTCCGGTCACATCCAGAATGATGTCCTGCGCCGCCGAAAGTTCGCCTTCCGGCACGCCGATCACATTCACCACTGGCGACAGCACCGCCACTTCAAATGACGTGCTGGCGTTCGTGGTATCGCCTGTCGAGTCGGTCACGCTGAAGCCGAGCGTGTTTGTGCCGGGGGGCAGCGTCACCGGATCAATCGTGACGACGAACGGCGCGGCGCTCAACGCACCCTGCCCGACCCCGTTCAACTGGAATTCTGCCGAGGTGATGGGATCATCGGCCTGCACATCTACCGTGATGGTGGTCGGTTCACTGATCGGCGCTGAAGGCATGGCGGGGAGCGCCACCACCGGCACCGGAACCGGCACGCGCACGCTGCCGAGGGCGGTAGCGACGCTGTTATCCGAAGTCACCTGCAACACCAGTTGGAAGTCCTTACCAACTTCCACGTTCGCGCTGTCCAGTTCCAGCGTGACGATGTACTGGGTACGCAGGGCGTTTGCCAGTTCTGCATAGATGTTTTGCAGTTCGTCCGGCGTGGGCGATTCGTAGAACCGCGCCAGCGTCGCACTCGACAGGTCTTTGAGGAAGGTACGATCGGTGCCGAAGCCCAACCCGATTGTGTTGCTAGGAACACCCACTTCCAGCGCCGTCGCAGAAGCGGCTTCGCGCTCCGACGAACTTAGGTTGCCATATTCCGCGCCGTCGCTGAGAATGATGACGGTGTGGCGCGGTGAGGGCGCATTGACGGCAGTCTCGATGGCGAGGACGCTGCCATCGTACAGGGCGGTGCGACCGCTGGCGAATAGACCGTTCACCGCATCGGTCAACGCTTGCTTGTCAGAAGTGAAGTCCTGCACCAAGCGTTCGCGGCTGTCGAAGGCCACCAGCGCCACGCTGTCCTTCTCGCCGATCAGGTTGATGAAGCTGATAGCGGCGGCTTTGGCGCGTTCCAGCGGCTCGCCTTCCATGCTGGTGCTGGTGTCAATCGCCAGCACCACCGAGATGTCCAGTGCATCATCGGTCACATTTTGCACATCCACCACGCGGGCATTAGGCGCTAGATCGCCCAACACCGCGAAATTATCCACGCCTAGACCCAGCACCGACTGCCCCACCATGTCAACCACGTTGACATTGACCTGAACGGTCGGATACCGGGATAAATCAATACCGTTAATCTGAACGCTCAGTGACGGCGCGGCAGATTGCACGAAAACCGCTACAGGCACTACAAAAACGAGACTCAGTAAAGCTAAAAACAGGCGTTTCAAGACGACACCCCCGATGAGAAATGCTGGATTGTTCCGGTTTATTGATGAGTTAAATTTTTCACAATAAACATACTGCTAGGTGCGAATCATACCGCAGCTTGACAAAACCCGCTAGACACCCGGCGATGCGAATCTAGCGAATTTCAACATTCATTACATTTTTTTACAGTTAGCGGCTGGAACGCTCCGGCAGGCTGCTGCACGCCGCGCTCAAGCGCAGGTATTCGCCCTTCACCCACCCTTCTTGGTCGCCTACGCTGCCGTACCACCACGACGAATCGGTGGTGCGCCCTACCAGCATCAGCGACGAATCGAACGGCACGGTAACGATCAGGTCAGCGCCCGTATCCGGCTTCGCCCGCACATTGACGTTGTACAGCGCCAACGCCATGCAGGGCGTGGGCGCGGTGACGGTGGGCGGCGGGGTGCGCGTGGCGAAAGCGAAACGGGTGGCGGTAGCGGTGGCCTGCGGACGCAGGGTGCGCGTCAGCGTGGGCGTAAAGGTCGGGAACGGCGTGGCGGTCAGTGTGGGTAATAACGTGCCGCCGCTGCTCTGCGCGTTGGCAACCGATGTCAAGCGGATGGGGGTCGCGGTTGCCAGCGCGGGCGCCAGCAGATTAGCCGCCGTCATGGGAACAGTGACCGAAGCGACCAGCACCAGCAGGCCGATGCCGGCACCCAGTCCCCCCCGCGAACCCTTCAGCTTTTCCGGGCGGCGCAGTTCCAGCAACAGCACCAGCA
>CAIPFY010000286.1 GCA_903864435.1 uncultured Chloroflexota bacterium
GCGTGGTTGCGCGGCGTGATGATCCTGCCGTGGTTGATGCCGAATGTGGTAGTGGCTATGTTGTTCGTGTGGTTGCTCGACCCGACGCTAGGCTTGATTAACCTTGTGCTGCAAGCGGCGGGCGCGGGTAAGCAGGGGTTCTTCGGTGATCCGAATCAGGCGATTGCCTCGGTTGCGGGGGTGAACATCTGGCGGCACATGGGCTACAACGCCATTCTGATTTTTGCCGGCCTCAAGACCATTCCCAAATCGTTGTATGAAGCGGCGAAGGTGGATGGTGCCAGCGATTTGACGCAGTTCTTGCGGATTACGCTGCCGCTGCTGCGTCCGGTGCTGGTGTTTGTGCTTGTGACTTCGGTCATCGGATCGTTCCAGATTTTCGATACTATCGCAGTTGCCACTGAAGGCGGCCCGGCGGGTTCTACCCGCACCATTCTGGTGTACATCTACGAGCAGGTGTTTGAACGCCGCATCAATATGGGCGTGGCGACGGCGGCCTGCGTGGTGTTGTTCCTGATCTTGATTACGGTCACGATCATTCAAACCCGCTACCTGCGTGCCAATCAGTCCGATCTCGCGGATTACAGCTAAAGGGGAATGATGATGACTGCTTTTTCTCAGACACGCATTCAACCCCAACCCGAACGGCGTATCCGCTGGGGCAATATCCTCCTGTGGGTGTTCATCGGTTTCATGGTGTTCATTACGCTGTTCCCGTTCTACTGGGTGCTGCGTACTGCCCTGACCGACCCCGGTTCTATTTACGGGCATGCGTCCGAGTTTTTGCCATATAATGCCACCCTGTTCAACTTCCAGCGTGTGTTGGGGATGATTGATCCCAGTACGGTCGTCGGGGAAAGTGCGTCCAACCTCTCGGCAGGGACGATCAACTTCTGGGTGTATCTGCGCAACTCGTTCCTTGTGTCGGGCATAACGATGCTGGGGCAATCGCTGTTCAGCACGATGGCAGCCTATGCTTTCGCCCGTATGAAGTTCCCGTTCCGTGACCAGATTTTCTTTGTGTATCTGGCTGGTTTGATGGTTCCGGGCATCGTGTTGTTCATCCCCAACTTCGTCCTCATCCGGCAGTTGGGATGGATCGGAACGTTTCAGGGGGTGATCGCGCCCACGTTCTTGATGACCCCGTTCTCAGTGTTTTTTATGCGGCAGTTCTTCCTGAGCCTGAACAGAGATTTGACCGAGGCGGCGCTGCTGGACGGCGCGACGGCCTTCGGCGTGTTCTGGCGCATTGCCCTGCCGCTGATTCGCGGCCCGGTGCTGACATTGGCGCTGCTCACGTTCATCGGCAGTTGGAACGAATACCTGTGGCCGTTCCTTGTCGGGCGTGATGAAAATATCCGTGTACTCACGGTGGCGCTAAATGTGTTTAAGTCGCAAACGCCGCAGGGTTCGCCCGACTGGGCTGGTTTGATGGCGGGTACGGTGGTGAGCATCGTTCCGACCATTCTCCTGTTCCTTTTCTTTGGTCGTCGGGTGGTGGATTCGGTTCAGTTCTCCGGGTTCAAGTAGGGTTTGGTGTCAAACAAGCCGTCTCCCTCGGCTTGATTATGGAATGGCACAGTTCGTTAGCTTAAGGAGATTGTATAAATGAAGCCTCGTTTTTCACTCGTGTTGGTCGTTGTCATCGCCCTGCTGGCGCTGGTGACTTCGGTGAGTGCGCAGGATGGCGTGACCATCAAGTATCAACTATGGGACACCAACCAACTTCCTGCCTATCAGGAATGTGCGAATGCTTTCCAAGCGGCCAACCCCGGCATCACCGTGACGGTTGAACAGCTGGGTTGGGATGACTACTGGACTGGTATTTCGACTGGTTTTATTTCTGGAACGGCCCCGGACGTTTTCACCGACCATCTGGCGAAGTACCCCGAATTTGTTTCGCTGGAACAGCTGGTTGACATTCAGCCGCTGGTCGAACGTGATGGCGTCGCCACCGACATTTACTACCCCGGCTTGGCTGATCTGTGGGCTAAGGACGGTCAGCGTTTCGGTCTGCCCAAGGACTGGGACACCGTTGCGGTGATCTACAACAAGGCCATGCTGGAAGCAGCTGGCATTGATCCCGCCGTCATGCAGGACTGGACTTGGAGCCTCGAAGATGGCGGTAGCTTCCAGCAGACCGTCGCCGCGCTGACCCTCGATGCCAATGGCAACAACGGCCTCAGCCCGGACTTTGACAAGACCAATGTCGTGCAGTACGGTTTCATCCCCGATGGCATGGGCGGCGCTTACGGTCAGACCCAGTGGAGCGCCTTCACTGCCAGCACCGGCTGGAAGTACAATGATGGCCCCTGGACGACCCAGTACTACTACAACGATGATCGCTTCATCAACACCATTCAGTGGTGGGCGGACATGAATCTGGTGCATGGCTTCAGCCCCAGCTTTGAAGAAGTCACCTCGCTGGGCGCCACCGCGCTGTTCCAGTCGGGCAAGGGCGCGCTGACCATCAACGGTTCGTGGATGATCGGCACCTTCCTGAGCAGCGAATTTGAAGTCGGCTTTGGCCGTCTGCCCGCTGGCCCCGAAGGCCGTCGCTCGATGTTCAACGGTCTGGCCGACTCGATCTGGGTTGGCACGCAGCACCTCGAAGAATCGTGGGCGTGGGTGAAGTTCCTCGCCTCGTCGGAATGCCAGATGATCGTCGGCAAGTCGGGCGTCGTGTTCCCGGCCATCCCCGAAGCCGCCGCTGCCTCGCAGCAGATTCGCGCCGATGCCGGCGTGGATGTGAGCGCCTTCGTGGATCAGGCCAATGAAGAAGGCGGCACCTTCCTGTTCCCGATCGCTGACTTCGCTGGCGAAATCAGCACGATCATGAACGAACTCATGGATGCGGTCAGCCTCGGTCAGAGCACGGCTGCTGACCTCGTTCCCGCTGCCAACGACGAAATCAACGCTCTCTATCAGTAAACCGTAGTTCGCTGAACAACCTCCTCCTCCTCAAAGGGGGAGGTTGTTTTGTGTGATCGGTTCGCTGTTGTTGTGCTGCTGGCGAGCCTTTTGTCTATCCAATCGAACCGTTTGCTCATGATGCCCGTAACACCGCCGACCATTCGGAGTTTCGTAAAGGCTGTCACACAGATGCTTCTGTTGGTGATTCTGGGTATTCAGCCGTTTGCAACCTTTCGGACATCTTTCGCGGCAGCCGCGCCTTGCCGCGACCGTTTCATCCCCCACGATTTAGCGCATACCACGACCACCAGCGGCGCTCTGGTGCGCTTCTATCAGAGCAACGGCTCCGGCCTTGCGATCAATGATCTGAATAACGATGGCCTGCTGGATGTCGTTCTGGGCAACCTGAAGGGCGCGAATACGATCCTGTGGAACGAAGGCGGCTTGCACTTCCGGCAGCAGCCCATTTCCCCCACCGGGCGCACCCGCACGGTGCAGATTGTGGATGTGGACGGCGACGGTTGGCAAGACATCGTGATGACCACGCAGTTAGCCACGCCGCTGCTGTGGCACAATGACGGTGACGAAACCTTCACCCGCGTTCCGCTGCGCGGCGTGACCACGCCGGCTTATGTGATGCAGTGGGCCGATGTGGATGGCGACGGCGATCTCGATCTGGTGACGGCCTCGTATGACACCGAACTTTCCCGCGAGTTGGGCAATTCGTTCCTGCTAGGGGCAGGGGCGGGCGTAGTGGCTTACGACAATCAGCATGGCACATTCGTCCCCACGCGCCTCGCCAAAGAATCGCAGGCGCTGGCGATCTGGCTGTCTGATTTGAACGACGATGGGCAGATGGATTTGTTCATCGGCAACGATTTCAGCTTCCCCGATCAAGCGTGGACGCACACCGCGCAGGGCTGGCAGGCGGTAGAACCGTTTGCGGAGACGGCCTTCAGCACCATGAGCTTTGACGCGGGTGATGTGAACAATGATGGGCGCTACGAATTTTTCGCCGCCGACATGCTTCCCTACGAGGCCGATGAAACGACCCGGCGTATCTGGCAGCCGGTGCTGGATGCACTGGCGAAAAAGCCTTTGCCACCGGATAACCGGCAGGTGTTCGAGAATGTGTTGCAACAGCGCAACGCATCCGGCGCGTATGTCAATCAAGCGGCAGCCTACGGGGTGACGGCGACGGGTTGGAGCTGGTCAAGCAAGTTTGGCGATTTGAACGGCGACGGCTTCCTCGATCTGTACAGCGTGAACGGCATGGCCGCGCTGGAATTGTTCGCCAATCAACCGGGGGCGGAACTGGTGGAAACCAATCTGGCCTTCCGCAACCAGTCCGGTGAGCGATTTGTCCCCGCGCCGGAATGGGGGCTAGGCAGCTTGCGCGGTGGACGCGGCATGAGCATGGCCGATCTGGACGGGGACGGCGACCTCGATATTGTGGTCAATAATCTAAATGCTCCGGCACAGCTTTTTGAAAATGATTTATGCGGTGGCGCTTATTTTCAGGTGGATTTGCGTCACGCGGGTGCGCCGAACCCCGCTGGCATCGGCAGTCGGCTGACGCTGGTGACGACGGGCGGGACGTTCACCCGTGATGTGCGGGCGGGCAGCGGTTATTTGTCCGGCGACCCGTCGCGGGTGCATTTCGGCTTTCCGGCTGGTACACAGGTACAGCGCCTTGAAGTGCGCTGGCCGGATGGGTTTCAGTCGGTGGTTGATGTGACCAACGCTCCTGCATTACTTACCCTCACTCGTTAGCGAAAGGAAACGGTCTCATGCCCAAAATCACATTCATTGGTGCGGGCAGCACAGTGTTTGCCAAGAATCTGCTCGGCGATATTCTCAGCTTCCCCGAATTGGCGGAAGCCGATATTGCTCTGTTCGACATTGACGAGAATCGCTTGCAGACCTCCTCCGTTGTCGCGCAGCGTGTGGCGGATGCGGTAGGCGCGAAACCGACGATCAAGGCCACGACGGATCGGCGCGAGGCGTTGGACGGCGCGGATTACGCCATCTGCATGATTCAGGTGGCGGGTTACAAGCCGGGTACGGTGGTGGATTTTGAAATCCCCAAGAAGTACGGCCTGCGCCAGACGATTGCGGATACGCTGGGCATCGGCGGGATTATGCGCGGTCTGCGGACGATCCCCGTTCTGCTGGATATGTGCCGCGATATGGAAGAACTCTGCCCGGATGTGACCTTCCTTCAGTATGTGAACCCGATGGCGATGAACTGCTGGGCCATCAGCCGCGCCAGTAAGATCAAGACGGTGGGGCTGTGCCACAGCGTTCAGCATACGGCGTGGGAACTGTCGAAGGACATTGGCGTGCCGGTGGAGGAAATTAACTATGTGGTGGGCGGCATCAACCACATGGCCTTCTACCTGAAGTTTGAGCGCGACGGCGAAGACCTGTATCCCGCCATCCGTAAGGTGTTGGAAGAAGGCCGCGCCCCGCAGACCAATCTGGTGCGTTATGAGATGTTCAAGCGCCTCGGCTATTTTGTGACCGAGAGCAGCGAACACTTCAGCGAGTACGTGCCTTGGTTCATCAAGCGCGACCGCCCCGAACTGATCGAGGAATTTAATATCCCGCTGGATGAATACATCACCCGTTGCGAGAACCAGATTGCCAGTTGGGAGAAGCAGCGCGTGGCGCTGGAAGGCGGCGCGCCGCTGGAAATTCACCGCAGCGTGGAATACGGATCGGGCATCATTCACAGCCTCGAAACCGGCACGCCCCGCGTGGTGTATGGCAACGTGCCGAACCGCAGCCTGATTGACAATCTGCCGCAGGGCTGCTGCGTGGAAGTGCCGTGCCTTGTGGACAAGAACGGTTTGCAGCCGATGCACGTCGGGACGCTACCGCCGCATCTGGCGGCGCTCATGCAGACCAATATCAATGTGCAGTCTATGACGGTGGAAGCCGCGCTGACCGGCAAGCGCGAACACATCTATCACGCTGCTATGTTCGACCCGCACACCGCTGCCGAACTCTCGCTCGATCAAATCTGGTCGCTGGTGGATGACCTGATCGAAGCGCATGGTGATTGGCTGCCCGAATACCACTAAAAAACCGCCGTGTGAGTAAAAAAACACCCCTCAAGCCGAGGGGTGTTTTTGATGCAGATAGAGGTGAGGGCGCTATTTCTTCAGTTTGGGGAAGCGGCTGAGGACAACCGCCAGTTCGGGCATGGGCACTTTGTCGCCCGCTTTCAGGTCGGCGGGCGCTTTGCCGGCTTTGGTACGCCCCGCACCTGCGAACACCGCAATCGGCGTGTTCTCCTCGGCGTAGTCCTCGTGAATATGCGCTTGTCCCAGTTGGAAGCCGTCGCTATCAATGCTGCAACTGGTCACAACGCCAATCACGCGCCCCTTGCGATCCAGCACCGGATCGCCGCCATGTGGCGGACGGGCGCTCTTGTTCTCCAGCCGGAAGCGCACGACTTCCGCGCTGCGCTGTATTTCGCGGCGGATATAGGCTTCTTTGCCAGCGAAATACGGTTTCCACAGGCGCACATAGCTGCCAAAACCCGCGTCCGCCGGGGTGAAAGCGTGATCGCCCGCCAGTTCATGCCCGTACAGCGGCAGGCCGCCTTCGGTACGCAGGCTGTCACGGGCGGCCAGACCGCAGGGGACAGCGCCGCCTTCGCACAGGTCGCGGAACAGGTTCGGCGCTTGATCGGGATGCACGAACAACTCGTAAGCCACGCGCTCACCGGTGTAGCCTGTGCGTGACACGATCAGGTCATAGCCGCCGAGGGTGACATGCGTCACGCCTGCCCACGCCAGTTTCTTGACCTTCGCCTTGTCGGCATCGCTGCCATGCAGCGCCAGCAGAATATCGGTACTCTTGGGGCCTTGCAGCGCCACATCCACCCGCATTTCCGCGCCGACTGTCGGATTGCGCAGGTCGCGCAGTGTTATGCCGCGCCCGTCGCCCGCCAGCCGCCGCCCGCGTTCGCCGCCGCCGAACTGCACCTGCCCGGTCAGCGCCGCTTGCAGATACGCCCAGTTCTTGTCGTTGTTGCTGGCGTTGACCACAATCAGGAAATGGTCTTCCGCAAGATGGTAGATCATCAGATCATCCAGCGGGATGCCGTTCGCATCCAGCAGATACGAGTAGTGCGATTCGCCCACCGCCAGTTTAGACACTTCGTTGGTCGTTACGGTGTCGAGGAAGGCCGCCGCTTCTGCGCCTTTGGCGTCGAACACGCCCATGTGCGTGACATCGAAGATGCCGGACTTCTGGCGCACCGCCAGATGTTCTTCGACCACCGAGGTGTACCAGACGGGCATGTCGTAACCCGCGAACTCGACCATCTTCGCGCCCATGTCGCGGTGCAGGCTGTGGAGTGTGGTGCGTTTCGGTTCACCGACTGCCGGCTCTGTCCATGTGAAGGCGGGCAGGGTAGGTAGTGCAGGGGCGGGACAGTGTGCGCCGTTCATGCCGATGTAGTACGGCTTGACAGCGTAACCCGCGCCCGCTTCCCACAAACCTTTCAGATGACCGGGCAGGCGTACTGCATCCGTTTCGCCCAGAATGACCACATCCACCGGCCCCGGCGATTTGGCATACGGGTCGCTGTCGTCCATCAGCGCGAAGCCGTCCGACAGGGCGCGGAACCACGCCGCCACCCGTCCGCCCTGCGATTCGATGTGCAGCAGGTAGCCGTTGTTGCTGCGTTCCACCACGCCGCGAGACATGACGCGCCCATCGCGTTCCAGCACCCACGTCGGTTGCTGGTCGCCTTCGTTCAGCGCCAGCACATCGCTGGTGAGGGTGTTGTTCAGGAAGGCTGCGGTTTCTTCACCGCGCACCGCCAGCGTCGTCCAGCCCGCAGGGGCGGGGTCATCCAGATAGTAGAAGTGCGGGTAGCCATCCACCGTGACAGCGGTATCAATGCCCACGCTGGCCGCCAGATCGCGCACGCCCATCTTCACGGTTTGCAGCACATCGAAATCCACTTTGGCGCGGGATTCGGGGCGCTTGCGTCCGCTATAGCTGAAGGGGACGCAGGCGTACAGCGTATCCGCGATCAGGTCGCCGAGGCGGTCAATTTCGGCCTCGCGGAAGCCGCGCTGTGTGATCCAGGGGGTTCCCATGCGCAGGCCGCTGGCACGCAGGGCGCTAGGGTCGCCGGGGATGGTGTTGCGGTTCATCACGATGCCCGCCAGATCGAGGATGCGAGCCGCCATATCACCGCTGAGTGTCGTGCCGTCCGCGCCCTGCACCGCCTTGCAGTCCACCAAGACCATGTGCGTGTCAGTGCCGCCGTAGGGGATGCGTAACCCGCGAGAGGCCAGTTTTTCCGCCAACCGCGCCGCGTTGCGAACCGTCTGATGCTGCAACTCGCGGAACTCATCGGTATCGGCCAGTTTGAAGGCCACCGCCAGCGCCGCAATCGTGTTCATGTGCGGGCCGCCCTGTTCGCCGGGAAACACGGCGCGGTCTACCTTGCTGGCGATGGCGGATTTGTGTGTGATGAAGATCGCGCCACGCGGGCCGGCCAGTGTCTTGTGGGTGGTGAAGTTCACCACGTCAGCGATTCCAACCGGGCTGGGGAAATCTCCGGCGATGACTAGACCGGCCACATGGGCGATGTCCGCCATGAGGAACGCGCCTACTTCGTCCGCGATGGCGCGGAACTTCGCCCAATCCGGCGCGAACGGGTAGCTGGTGTAGCCCGCGATAATCATCTTGGGGCGGTGTTCCAGCGCGAGGGCGCGAATCTGGTCATAGTCCAGTCGTTCGGTCTGCGGGTTCACCCCGTAGCTAACGATCTTGTAGTTCTTGCCGCTGCGGTTGACCGGGCTGCCGTGTGTCAGGTGGCCGCCGTGCAGCAAGTCCATGCCCATGACGGTATCGCCCACGCTCAGCAGGGCGCTATAGATGGCGTTGTTGGCGGGTGCGCCGGAAAGCGGTTGCACGTTCACAAAAAGCTGGTTGGCGCTGATTTTGGGCGTGGCGAACAACTCGGCTGCCCGCCGCCGCGCCAGCGATTCGACCACGTTGGCATATTCCGTGCCTTTGTAGTACCGCTTGTCGGCAAAGCGGCGGTATTCCGGCAACCGTTCATGGTAGTTGAGGATGTCCCCTTCCGACATGGTGCGCGTTTCGTCCAGTGGATACCCTTCGGCATACAGGTTGTGGAAGGACGAGGACAGCGCACTCCGCACCGCCATCGGCACGGTGCTTTCGGACGCGATCATGATGAGGTAACGTTCTTGCCGCGCCGTTTCGTGGCGGATCAGCGTAGCCACTTCTGGATCGTAGTCTGCGAGAGTGCCTCGGAACAAAAAATCTTTGGGTGTCATGGTAAGACCTTGGTCTGGTTTGAAGATGCGAACTGTTCACCTGATGGGAACAGCGCAAAAATTGTAACATGTTGCGGGCATACTGGCTATTAACAAACAAAAACCCCCGCCGGAGCAGGGGTTTTTGTTGAATTTCAGAGGGTGCTTAGATGTTGCGGATGAGGTTCGAGAAAATGTTGCCGATGGCCGGGCCAAGCAGCGCCAGAATGACGATTACCACAACGGCGACCAGTACGAGGATGAGTGCGTATTCGACCAGACCTTGACCTTCTTCACGGGGCATGTACAACATGGTGGATAACTCCTGCTCTGATAACGATGATGAAATCATAGCATAACTTTTTTTAATCCGTCAATATGCATTTAGGAGAAATTCGGTTATTCTCAATCTTGAATTAATGAAATACTTTTTCACCGGAAAACGACACATTTGTAAGCCGTTTGAACGGTTAGATTACCTCAATAAATCGGTGGTACTTTATGCCTAATTAATTCTTTCTTGGGACTAATGGCCTACTTCCCCATCTTGTAATCCCAAAAGCGTAAATGTACTGTGGTAGTTATGACGTGCGATCTGAAAGTTGCTGCACATCCACCTTTGTTCGGAACGTTCAGCCTGAGAAGGAAAGTACCATGCGCCAGCGGATTATCCTTGTTCTGTTCGTGGTCATCTCCATCGCTGTCGCCTCCAGTGTTGGCGCACAAGACTCGCTGCCGCGCCTGTGGTGGAGTGCCGATCAGACCGATGTGAAATCTGGTCAGCAGACCACGCTCCGTATACAGGTGAGCGCCGCCGATCAGATTTACGGCGTCAGCTTTCAGTTGAACTATGATCCTGCTGTTTTTGAAGTGGTACTCAACAACCAGAGTCCGGTGAGCGCCGGGGACTTTTTCGGCGGTCAGCCCGGTTTCGCCGTTCAAAACGGGGTGGATGTGTCGGCGGGGCGCGTGGACTATGCGCTTACGCTCACACAGCCCGCGCAGCCCGTCAGCGGGGATGGTGTGCTGGCAACCCTGACGTTACGCGCTCTGAAGGATACGCCAGTACAGGTGACGCTGGTGAATGCCTCGCTGGTGTCGCCACAGTTTGAGGACGTGAACGGCACATTGGTGGCGCGTTCCATCCGTCAGGTTCCGGCGCAAATCATAGATTCGGCGCAGTCTGTGGCGGCGGTTTCCGTCCCTGCGGCTCCGGCAGACGCGGCGGTGGCTGCGGCTCCGGCAGGCGGGGAGCTTCCTGCGGCTTTCAACCATATTGATCTGACTCAGACCGCCGTTCAAGCCGCTGCGCCGGTGGCGGTGGTTGCGGTGAGCAGTTCAGCCATCAGCCCGGTTTCGCTGGCAACGCTGGTGTTCTTCGCAGCGGGTGCGCTACTGCTGCTGGTCAGCCTGTGGATGTATACCCGCATTCGCCACCTGATGCCCACTTCGTCTGAATTTGAAATCGGGGTCTAACCATGAAGCATTTGCCGCCGTATATCCTCATCGCTCTGTGCGGATTGTTCTCGGTTACGGTGGGTCTGTTGACTAGCTTGGCGGATGAAGCGCCGCTTGATCCGGTGGTGGAGACTGCCGAGCTGACCGCTACACCGACTGTTACGCCAACGTGGACTCCGACGATGACCCTTGAACCTGTGCTGGAGCAACCTGTAGTGGTTCCTACCGTTGAGCTTTCGGTAGAAGCGGAGGGCGTGCAGCCCGCGCCGGATGTTGCGGCGGCGGTGGCTCCCCAGACGAATCGAGCATCGGATGACGACGGGGAAAATGATGATGACCATTCTGGAGAAAACGGGCATGGTCATGAGCAAGGGCACGGGTCGAGAGGGAATGGTTCCGGCGGCATAAAGACTACACCACAGGCTACGCTGACTCTGACTCTGCCGCCGCCTGCGGTCACGCCTACGGTTGTCGCCACGCTGCAAACGCAGGTGGTGATTCCGACGGTGGTACTCACGGTGACGCCACAAGTTGGAGTGGCTCCTGTTGTGGTTGTTGGTTCGGCTGCGGTGACGGGCTGGGTCACGCTGCCGCAGGAGGATAGTTACGCGGGGATCACACTGGTGCTGATGCTGCCGGATGGCACGGCCAGTCGTGTTCAGACGGATGCCAGCGGCAACTTCGCCTTCACCGGACTGCTACCCGGCGCGTATCGCATAGATGCGTCGCTCGGCGGGTTTCTGGGTGCCTACCTCAGTTTCGCTCTGGTGGACGGTCAGCAGCTTACGCTGCCTTCGGTGGCTCTGGCGGCGGGGGACACCAACGGCGATAACCATATTGACCTGCTGGACGCGGCGCTGGTGGCTTCCAACCTCGATCATGCTGCCGACCTGATCCCGCAGGCCGATCTGAACCATGATGGTCGCGTGGATGTGCGCGATTTGACCCTGATTGGCGTTCAGTTCGGAAAAATTGGCCCGCTGAACTGGTCGTAGGCGACTCCTATTGCACGAACATCCTGCCCTGCGCGGGATGTTTTTGTTAGGCGCATTGTCTCAATCACCTGAATGGCGTTAGACTGCTAGGTGCGGGCGGTTGCTCAAGCGCCCCGCTTTGTCGAACCTAAGAAGGAGTTTATGAATGCGCCGTCTACTGGGAGTCGTATTCGTGTTGTTGTGTCTGGTCGCCACGCCCGTGCTGGCGCAGGATTCTGTGCCGCGTGTGGAACCAACCGCCTGCTGGATGGAAATGCCGGAGGGCGTGGTCGAAGGGGAGAATGCGGAGTGCGGCTATCTGATCGTGCCGGAAGACCGCACCAGCGCCGACAGCCCCACTATCCAACTGGCCTATCTGGTGCTTTATGCGGTGGACGCCGCCAATCCCGATCCGATCATTTATCTGTCGGGCGGCCCCGGTGGGAATGCCGTTGCCGAATTGGACGGTTGGCTGGAAATTCCCTATCTGCAAGACCGCGATTTGATCCTGTTCGATCAGCGCGGCACAGGCTACTCGCTGCCCACGCTGAACTGCCCGGAGAGCGAGGCCGGTGAGGAGGACGCGACGCAGGCTTGCCATGACCGACTGGTGAGCGAAGGCGTGAACCTGCAAGCCTACAACAGCGCCGAGAACGCTGCCGATGTGGCGGATTTGCGGGTGGCGCTCGGTTATGACGAATGGAATTTGTACGGCATTTCCTACGGCACGCGGTTGGCGCTGACCGTGATGCGCGATCATCCCGAAGGCGTGCGCAGCGTGGTGATCGACTCGGTGTATCCGCCTGAAGTGAACTCGTGGGAACAGTACGGACAGAATACGGCGGACGTGTTCAGCCGCTTGTTCGCGGCCTGCGCGGCTGACCCGGATTGCGGGGCGGCTTACCCTGATCTGGAGCAGTCGTTTTACGCGACGGTGGCCGATTTGAACGCGCAGCCTGCCGAGTATGTAGGCGTGGATGCCGAAACGGGCGAAGAAGTTGACCAGACGCTCAGTGGCGACGACCTGATTAACCGCGTGTTCCAACTGTTGTACTCGTCCGAGAGCATTCCGTTCCTGCCGTGGGTGATGAGCGAACTCGCTGCCGGTAACTATGTGGCGCTCAACGACCTCGAATCCGGAGCGACACAGGAACAAGGCTTTCGTGCGTTGCGGCAGGACGAAGATGTTTCGGACAGTGAAGGCATGAATCTGTCGGTGGAATGTCAGGAAGAAGTGGCCTTCCTGAACGAGGATACGGCGCTGGCGAACGTGCCGACGCAACCGGCAGAACTGACGGAGAACAGCATCGGCGCGATTCAGGGGACGTTCAGCGATTGCCAGATTTGGGGCGTGCAGGCCGGCGACGCGATTGAAGCGCAGCCCGTGACCAGCGACATCCCCACACTGGTCGCGGCGGGCGAGTTTGACCCGATCACCCCCGCGAAATGGGCGCAGAGTGCCGCCAGCCATCTGCCGAACAGCTATTTCTTCCTGTTCCCCGGCGGCGGGCATGGCGTGATTGACATGAACCAGTGTTCGCAGGACATCATGCAGGCGTTCTTGGATGACCCCACGCAGGAGCCGGACTCAAGCTGCATCGCCGAGATGGGCGCACCGCTGTGGGCGCTGCCGCAGTAGCAAAAATTGTCATTCGTAGGGGACGGCCTGCGTGCCGTCCCGCTTTTCCCTCACGACGATTGTGATTTGATGCGGGAGAACATTACCCCCGCGCCGTCGGTTGTTCTTCGCACACCAGCGTATACGGTTGTCCGCGTAGGCGGCATAGCACCACCGTGCGCGATTGTGTCCCCTTCAGTTTCAACTGCGGGATGAGCGTTTCCGGCGTGATGGGCGACCCGCGCTTCTTGACCGTCACCGTTCCCACATCGGACTCGCGCAGCAGCGCCCGCAACTGTTTGACGTTGAACGGTAGCGCCGCGAGGATGCGCCATGAACGCGCCCATGCGGTCTGCGGCGGTTGGTCAGCCGTCAGATAGGCGATGGTGTCATCCAGAAAGGCCGCGCCCCATGCGGCGGCGGCATCCCGCACCAGTCCAGCGCGGAGTAGGGCGGGGTCAGGTTCGATCAGCCAGTGACGCGGCACATCCAGCAGGGCGGGCGGCTCTGCACCTTCCCGCGTCCAGACGTGTGCCGAATCGCCTTCCAGCAGGACAGCGCGGCGGCCTTCCCATCCAGCGCCGCGCCACAGCAGCGCCTCTTTCAAATCCCCTGCTACCGAGATGAACTCCACGCCGCCGCCGTAACTTTCGATTTGCTCCAGATCAACCCCCGGCGAGAGTTTGGCGGCGACCAGCGGTTGCGACCAGCCGTGCAGCGCCGCGAGGGGCGGTTGATAGCGTTCGACGTGGTGGATGCGGTTGCCCTGTGCGTCGCGGCGGGCGGGGTCGAAGAACACGGCCTCGGCAGGCGGCAGGTCGCCCGTCACATCACCCACCTCGAACTGTGCTGACAGGCCGCAGACTGCCGCATTGTGCCGTGCCAGCGCCACCCGTACTTCATCAAGGTCTAGCCCCGTCACCTGTGCGCCCGCCGCTGCCAGCGCCAGCGCGTCCGAGCCGATGCCGCAGCAGGCATCCACCACGCACAATCCAGCGAAACGGGCAGCGCGATAGCGGCGCACCAGCGGATGGCTGGCCTGTTCCAGCGCGGGGCGGGTGAACAACATGCGCTCCGCGTCCGCGCCGAACTTTTCTGCGGCTTTCTGGCGCAACCGCGCTTGCTCCAGCGCCGCGCCCGCCTCCGTTCCGGTCAGGCTGCGGCGCAGGCGCGTGAGCAGGGCGAGGGTGCGCGAGTCGCTCAAATCCTCGGTTGCCAGCGCCGCCAGCGTTTCGCGCCCCTGCGGCGAGGTGAGGAAGGTGATTTCGTCGAGTGTCAGCACAGGCCGCTAGATGCTGACGTTGGGGCGATATTCGCCGAACACGCCGCGCAGCGTGTGGCAGATTTCGCCTAGCGTGAGATCGTTCTCGACGCAGGTGATGAACAGCGGCATCAGGTTTTCGCCCGTTTTGGCGGCCTGCGCCAGATGAGCGCGGAGTTCCGCCACTTTGCCGTTGTCGCGGCGGGCGCGTAGGTCAGCCAGTTTGGCGTGCTGGTTGGCTTCGATAGCCGGGTCAACGCGCAGCAGGTCGGGGTGGGTCTTTTCCTGCGTGGCGAACTGGTTCACGCCCACGATGACCTGCTCACCGCTTTCCACCGCCTTCTGGTAGGCGTAGGCCGCGTCCTGTATCTCGTTGTTGATGAAACCGCGTTCGATGGCCGCCAGCGCCCCGCCGATGTCGTCAATCTGCGACAGGTAGCTCTGGGCGCGGGTGACAATCTCTCCGGTCAGGGCTTCGATGGCATAGCTGCCGGCCAGCGGGTCAACCGTGTCCGCCGCGCCAGTTTCGTAGGCGATAATCTGCTGAGTCCGCAGCGCCACCTGCACCGCTTTTTCGGTGGGCAGCGCCAGCGCCTCATCCATGCTGTTCGTATGCAGCGATTGTGTGCCGCCCAGCACCGCCGCCATCGCTTGCAGCGCCACGCGCACGATGTTGTTCTCCGGTTGCTGTGCGGTGAGGGTGCTGCCGCCGGTCTGCGTGTGGAACTTCAACTGCCAGCTGCGCGGATTCTTCGCGCCGAAGCGTTCGCGCATGATCTGCGCCCACAGTTTGCGGGCGGCGCGGTACTTGGCAATTTCTTCGAGGAAATGGTTGTGCGCGTTGAAAAAGAATGACAACTGCGGCGCGAAATCGTCTACTGCCAGCCCCGCTTTCACCGCCGCTTCCACATAGGCGATGCCGTTTGCCAGCGTGAAGGCCACCTCTTGCACGGCGGTGCAGCCCGCCTCGCGGATGTGGTAGCCGCTGATGCTGATGGTGTTCCAGTGCGGCACATCGGTTTTGCAGTAGGCGAACAGGTCGGTAATCAGGCGCATCGAGGGCGTGGGCGGGAAGATGTACGTGCCGCGTGCGATGTATTCCTTCAGAATGTCGTTCTGCACCGTGCCGCGCAGCTGATCCGCCGCCACGCCCTGCCGCTTGCCGACGGCGATATACATGGCGAGCAGGATGGTGGCCGGCGCGTTGATGGTCATGCTGGTGGAAACCTGATCCAGCGGGATGCTCTCGAACAGCCGCGCCATGTCGTGAATGCTGCTGATGCTCACGCCCACTTTGCCCACTTCGCCCAGCGCCATCGGGTCGTCGGCATCGTAGCCGATTTGCGTGGGCAGGTCGAAGGCCACCGAAAGACCGGTCTGCCCGTTCGCCAGCAGATAGCGGTAACGGGCGTTGGATTCTTCGGCGCTGGCATAGCCGGCATACTGGCGCATCGTCCAGAAGCGCCCCCGGTACATGGTGGGCTGGACGCCGCGTGTGAACGGGTACTCGCCCGGTTGACCGAGGTCGGCGGCGTAATCCAGTGGCGCGTCGTCCGGGGCGTAAGTGCGTTGGAGGGGAATGCCGGAGGAGGTGAGAAATTCCGGCTTGCGTTCGTTCGATCCGGCAGGTTTAGCGGCCATCATATATCCTCGCTGCGAAAGGTTCGCATCACGGTTGAAGCATGGTGTTCAGATTAGCGCAGGGCGCGGTGTTCTTCAATCCAATTCGTCACGTTCCGGGGTGACAAATTGAACATCTTTGAGATTGCAAAACATTATTCGGGTGTACGATGACATTGTGGAGTCGGTAAAAGTTCTTTAGCAACGCACTAAGGAGTAGATGGTATGAATATTCTGATCGGTTTAATTGTGCTGGTGCTAGGGGCGGTGGTTTGCTTTTCGGGCTACCGCATTTTCCGTGTGGTGCTGATGCTGGTCGGGTTTCTGATCGGTTTCGGGGCGGGTATGGCGATTATGGCGAACAGCGGCGGCATCGGACAGGTTCTCGTCGGGGTGGTGGTCGGCTTAATCGGCGCAGGCGTTTTCTACGCCCTGTATTTCGTGGGTGTGTTTCTGGCAGGCGTGGCGCTGGGCGCGGTGGTGGGACTCACGATTGCATCCATTCTGGGCGCCAGCGGTGGACTTGCGACGATTCTGGTGCTGATCGGCGTGATCGGCGGCGCGATTCTGGCGATTGTGCTGAACAAGCTGATGATCGTGATCTCCACCGCGTTTGGCGGCGCAAACACAATGGTTCAAGGGCTGGCGATCATCCTGCCGGGTGTGTTTGCTGCGTCCAATGTGGGCGCGGCTGCAACCGCTCTTTCCACGAGTTTCATCGGGTTCATCGTGTGGATTGTGCTAGGCGTGGCCGGTGTGGCGGTGCAGTACCGTAACAACAAGGCCGAAATCGAATCCAACAAGCCGATAAAGTAAGGCCGCAGCGCCGTTAGACTCTAACGAGGGCTTCCTCGCTCACCGCCACGCCTTTGAAGTTCTCGAAGGTCAAATCGTGGCAGGCCAGCCCCAACCGCTGCTTCACACGCTCGAACAGGACGGTGTAGCTGGCGGTGAGGTGCGGGGCATGGTCGAGTGACAGGCGCTGGATGGCGGCGGGAATGGTGTCCGCATCCCCCTCGATCTCCACAAAGTTCCCGTAGGGCAGTTCGTCCAGCACCACCTCACAGCCGTCCAGCGTGTAGGTGGTGCGGTATTTTTCATAGATGAAGTGTGGCGTGTAGCCCAGTTTGCCGAGGATGGTCTGCATCGTGTCGAAATCGCTCACCTCGACCTCGGCCTCATAGCGCGACAGGATGCCGTTGACCGCTTGACCGGACTCTTTGTAGGTCAGGCGCACGCGGCTGTCTTGCCGCAGCCGCACCACGATACCTCGTCCGGTCAGCGTGGTTTGCGCGTCCTCATAGCGTACGTTGCGCTCGTACACACGCGGGGCAGCCAGCACCGCGCCCAGTTGTTCCAGCCGCGCCTGTACCGCGCTCAAATCCGGGACGTACAGCTTCACTTCGGTTTCGGTGTAGTTGGGGATAGTATTCAATTGTACTCGTTTCTACATTCTTCTAGTTTCATCTATTACTCGTCAAGCGTATATTCCCAATCAACTTCTGATAAATCAGCTAAGATGATAAGCCGCTTACACAAATTGATTACACTTGTACTGGATAAATTCATATATATCCACCATTTTTCTGTTAATTGACGTGATTTTGGACGTTCATAGTCACTAAATATTGTTGGAATGCTTGAGGCAATCGAATCGAAATCTTCCACAAGACTATTGATTGTTTCTGCCATAATGTAGGCCATATCTCGCCAATATTTGATCGCATAAGTTTGCCCTAAAATGGTGACACTTTGAGGTTTACGACCACTTGGGTTAGATTTAGCATTGTTTCCACCGATGCTAGGCCATATCTGTAATACAAAATTACTTAGGAATGTCGCTCGATCTTGAATTGCTTGAGCATCCCAATTTGAAAAAACATGCTGACTGCCAAAATAGTGCTGATTAAGACGTAGACCGTGATTCTTGAGTTTTTCAAGTTTGTTTTGGAATGTGGTATTCGAGAGAGAAGCGTTCCAGTCCTGTGTGACTAGGGTTAAATTTCCTAAAGTATGAAGGTAATCCTGATGAATATCTTGCCAATCTAATCCTAAAGCTGATTTCCAGCTATTGTTCAGCGTTTGAGGCATTATGTGTTCAATTGTGGGTTCTGAATCTAGGATTGTGTATGCACCACTACCTTGTGATAGAAAGTAGTTGATGCGATTGAGTATGTAGACCACTCTTTGTTGTTTTCGATGATCGTATAGTGATGCAGATCGAATGCCTTCACGAACACGATTATCTGTTGGATAGTTTTTTTGGGAGAGAGATTGTCTTAATGATATTGCGAATCGCGAGTAGTCAATTTCGCGACCTAGTGCTGGAAACATTTTGTTGGTGTATCCGCTTTGTTCGCCTGCTAGAAACCGCCGGACAAAGTAGTTTTCAAGCAAAAGCACACCCTCCAGCAAAGCTTCTTGTGTAATTTTCCCTTGTTCAAGATTATCGAACATTCCCATCAAGAGAGGGTATGCGGTTGCAGCTTCAAGAATATTCAGACGATCTAGGGCATCACTGATGTTTGTGTTAGATAAATTTTCTGGTCTGAGTAAGATGTTGTAATAGCCTGCA
>CAIPFY010000287.1 GCA_903864435.1 uncultured Chloroflexota bacterium
AAGCACGGGCAGAGTTGGTGTCTCAAGCACGCTTGGACGGTTTGTTTGGGCAGCGCTGGAAATGCGAAACGGTACATTCGGTCATGAAGCGTTTGTTTGGCGATGTCATCCGCTCGCGTTCGTGGCGGCTTCAGCGCCGTGAACCCATGCTCAAGGCGCTCGTCTACAACCTACACCGTTGACCATTGCTGACTCTTACTTTATCTTTGCAACTGAGCAAGAAAAGGATTGTTAAAAGCCAAAGGACAACAACGAACGACTCGACCGCTATCATCGGTGCCGTGCGGGAGTTGGATCAATTGGAATTGGTTGGGGAAAGTGTGCGTTACACGTTGAATACGCTGGCAACAGTAGTACCTGAATGGCTGCTGCAACACGTACAACCAGAGTGGTTTGAGCGCTATGGAGAACGGATTGAAGAATACCGTTTACCTGAGAGCAAGGCAGAACGACTCTTACTTTCACAACAAATTGGACAGGATGGATATCACCTGCTGAATGCTATCTGCATTTCTTCCACACAAGGAAAACCGTGACAGTTATTCCGCCAACCATTATTTGTTCTTTAACCTTTACTTAACGGGTGATTATAAGAAATAGCACGATACATTAACGCTATCCGCCGAAAATGGGCCGCGGCTGATACTGCTTTATCCAATTTGAACGGGAGAATCTATGAAGAAGATTGTGTTTCTGCTTCTACTCATCAGCACCGTCCTGCTAACGGCGACTGCGGCAGCACAGGATACACTCCAGTTGACAGCCCTCGGCACCTACGCGCATGGTGCTTTTGAGGAAGGCGCTTCAGAAATCGCTGCCTACGATCCGGCTGGCAAACTGGTTTTTGTGGTCAATGGGGATAGTGAAACGATTGATATTCTGGATATCAGTGATCCGACCACGCTCGTCCTGAAGGGGCAGATAGACGTTACTGCGATCGGCGCATCACCGAACAGTGTGGCGGTCTATAACGGTATTGTGGCGGTAGCCATCGAGGCCGATCCCAAGCAAGACCCCGGCGTGGTAGGCTTTTACAAAACGGATGGCACGCTCCTGAGCAGTGTTGTCGTGGGGGCGCTGCCGGATATGGTGGCATTCACGCCCGATGGCAACAAGGTACTGACAGCCGATGAAGGCGAACCCAGCGACGACTACACAGTAGACCCTGTGGGCAGCATCAGCATCATTGACATCAGCGCAGGTGTGGAAACTGCGACGGTTCAAACGGTGAACTTTGAGGGCGTGACTCTGGATGCCGCTGTGCGTGTGTATGGCCCGAATGCGACACCCGCGCAGGATATGGAACCCGAATACATCGCGGTTTCGCCGGATAGCAGCACTGCGTATGTAACCTTGCAGGAAGCCAATGCACTAGGCGTGATTGATCTTGCATCGGGTACGGTCAGTGCCATTATCCCTTTCGGCTATAAAGATTACAGCCTACCGGGTAATGAACTGGATGCGGGCAAGGATGATGGCAAGGTCAACATTGCCAACTGGCCGATCTTCGGTATATACGAACCGGATAGTATCGCAGCTTATACTGCTGGCGATCAACTGTATCTGGTCACTGCCAACGAAGGCGACACCCGTGACTATGATGGCTACAGCGAAGAAGGTGAACTGGGTGAAACCGCGATTGATGCGGCCTTCCCCGGTTTGGACGCACTGCTAACAGAAGATGCCATCCTCGGCCTGACCGTACTGACCTCGACCGGCGACACGGATGCCGATGGCGACCTCGACCAGCTCTATATCCCCGGCAGTCGTTCGTTCTCGATCTGGACTCCAGATGGCACTCAGGTCTACGATAGCGGTGCCGATTTCGAGAAGATCACCGCTGAGGCTTACCCGGAAGACTTCAACAGCAGCAACAACAAAAATGGTGACTTTGATGGCCGCAGCGATAATAAGGGGCCGGAACCAGAAGGTTTGGCGCTAGGCGTTATCAACGAACGCACCTATGCCTTTATCGGTCTGGAACGCATCGGCGGCGTGATGGTCTACGACATCACCGATCCGAAAGGCGTGACCTTCGTGACTTACGCCAACAACCGTGATTTCAGCGGGGATGCTGAGGCGGGCACAGCAGACGATCTCGGCCCCGAAGGGTTGCTATTCATCCCGGCGGCAGATAGCCCGAATGGCGCTAATCTGCTCGTGGTTGCCAATGAAATCAGCGGCACGACCACGATCTATCAGATTCAATAAGGAACAGTTTTTGTGGGGCGGCACAATGCAGAGCCGCCCCACACCCCTTCTCATGCCGTCGCCAACACTACATTCCGCAGGCGTTCGCCGCGCTGGTAGGCCGCCAGATTGCTCACGAACAGATCGCACATCCGGTCAAACTCCCGCACGGAACGACCTGCTACATGCGGCGTGATAATAACGTTGTTCATCTGCCAGA
Organism: uncultured Chloroflexota bacterium; assembly: GCA_903864435.1. Classification (GTDB taxonomy): domain Bacteria; phylum Chloroflexota; class Anaerolineae; order Aggregatilineales; family Phototrophicaceae; genus CFX2. The sequence continues at coordinate 2,411 of CAIPFY010000287.1, forward strand.
ACGGGCTGCTAACGGGCAGCGGCTCTTGCTGGAACACATCCAACCCGGCTCCGCCCAGATGCCCCGACTGAAGCGCAGCGATGAGCGCCGACTCATCCACCGAACGCCCACGCCCGACATTGTAGAAATAGGCCCCCGGTTTGAAATGTGCGAACACGTCCGCATCGTACAACTGCGCGGTATCCGCCCCACCCGGCAAAATGGACACCACATGATCGGCCTGTGCGACAGCCGCCTTCAATTCCCCGATTGGATAAACTCTTTCGACCAGCGAATGACCTTTGCTGGCATCCTTACGAACGCCAATGACCCGCATGCCAACCGACAGCCCCCAGCGCACGATTTCCGTGCCAATATCGCCCAACCCCACCACGCATAGAGTCGCGCCGTTAATTTCGCCATAGGGTGCGGCCTGCCGCCACACCCCCGCCTGCTGATCGCGCACATGCTGACCGATGCGCCGCGTGAGCGCGAACACCATCCCGGCCACATGCTCTGCGATTTGCTTGCCCATCACGCCGGTTGCGTTACACAGGATGAAGGGCGTTTTGGCCTCTAAGCCTTGCCCGACATAGCCATCATAGCCTACGCTCGGCAGTTGGAGATATTGAACCGGTGAAGCAGCAACCCACGCGGCTTCCGGCCATCCGATGACGATTTCAGCCGTTTGCAAAGCAGCGCGATACGCATCCTCTGACAATTCTTCAGCGATACGTACTACAGTACCCCACCCATCCAAAGCGTTCTGTATACGCTTGATATGAGCGTCGGTGAATGCGTCCGCCGCAATCAAAACTTGTATCGGCATCCGGTTGCCCCCCCGCAATGGGATGAAAAAACACCCGACAAAATAGACTATTCAATGCTGAATCGTGTAGCCTGAATACAGGTCACACCATCCGTATCCTGTCCGTAGTATACCGTGTAGAATTGCCCGTCCGCTGTCGGGATGGCGGCTGGATAGCCCAGATCACGATTTGGAAAATCATCCCGAATAATCATCGGGTGTTCGCTGTTCCATGTCCGACCATCGTCCTTTGAAATTACAGCTCGTATGCCATACGGCTCATAACGATAACCGTATACGCACAGAATCTCCCCACCCGGCAGCAGCAGCAGATGTCCGGGATAGCCTTCAAACGGCACGGATTGCGGGGCAGACCATGTGTAACCGCCATCGGTCGAGAACACCTGATACATACGCCGATTCGTGTTCTCGCGCAGCAGCATGAGCAGCGTGCCATCGCGCAGTTCGAGAATACTCGGTTCCTCGAACTGCATTCCATCCATCTTCGCTACCTCAACCGGAGCAACCCACGTCTGCCCCCCGTCCGATGATCGCACCACGAACACAATCCGATAGTTGGGAATATCGCTTAACGGCAGCAGGATGTGGCCATTAGAAAGCTGCACCGCACCGCGCATCCCGTACCCGCCCGAATAGGGCGCTGTCGCCACCATCACAGTTTGATCCCATGTGCGGCCACCATCGCTCGAAAGATGAACATAGGTACCATCGCTGCCTCGCGCCCAGGGCACAAGTTCAGACGGGTCTTGGGGAATCATATGTACAGTGTGCAGTTCACTGGAAACCTGCAACTCACTCACCCAATCTTCCGGGAAGAACAGCTTTTCGCGGTCAGCCCGTTTACGCGCCGTTTCCAGTGGGTACCATTTGAATCGCCACTGATTCAACAGCAACTGTCCGCTGGATAGTACAGTCAGCCCGGCACATTCCACCCCATACCAGTCATAATTAGGGACAACACGCGGACTGCTCCACGTTTGCCCCTGATCGTCCGACCGAATCATGACATTGTAGTAATGCGGGTCATTCGGTGGATGCAGCAAAAAGGGACGCCGCACCGACCGATTGAACACCACCACCCATTCACCATCCGGCAGACAGGTAATGAAAGGATGGGCGCAATAAGCAAATACATCCTTGTGAAGAATCTGATGCTCGATGATTCGGACGGAATTCATCATCAATCCTCAAGTTTGAAACGGGTGTTCATGACGAACTGAATGGGTTGCGGGTCATCGCTCCACTCGTGGTATGCAACCACGATGGTTCCATCCGCAAGCTGCACCACGCTGGGATAGCCAATGTGCTGATACACACCGGGATTCGCCCAGTCAATCGCACCGCTGCGCTTGCGCCCGCTCACCGGGTCAATCAGTGTGGAGGCCGGTTGTTCGTACTCGTTTTTGCCCGGAACCCCACCTTCGCGGATCACGAACTCATTCCTCGCATCCCATGTCACACCATCTTCCGAGACAATCCCACGCACGCCATAGGGCGAACGACGGTAGCCGTAAATCATCAGGTAGCGCCCATCTTGCAGCGGGATGAGTTCGGCGGGATACCCCCATATGTTCGTCCATTTGGGCGGTGTCCACGAAAAACCGTGATCTTCCGACACAATCATCACCATGTTCTTCGCATCACCGCTGGGGTTTACATGCGTGCGTAGGAAGCATACCAACCTGCCGTCTCTCAGTTCCAGCAGCGCCGGCTCTTCGTAATCAATGATGCTGGCCGGATCATACGCCAGCGTGGAATAGTATTCCCAATTCTCGCCATGATCGTCTGACCGGATCAGCGCCGAACGGGTGGTCTCGCCCTCGCCTTCTTCGCTATAACCCCGAATTCGTCCGTAAACGCCCATCAAAATCGAACCATCCCGCAGTTGCCAGCATCCCAGTCGCGTCCCCGCGTGTTTCAGCGGTAACACATTGACAGGAACCGGCGTTTGCCATGTCTGCCCGTTGTCCGACGATTTGACCACATAGGTGCCAATCCAGTTTCGCAGCCGGTACGCCCATGTCCAATCGCCCCATTCTTCGGTCATGGGTTCGGCGCTCCACGATGGATGATCCGGGCGGATACCCCGCTTAAAAAAAGCGCACAGCGTGTAATTGATGAGCAGCGTGCCATCATCCAGTTCCGCTATTCCACAGTCCCAGTTGCCCAGTGTAGATGTGTAAGGCAGCACCACCTGTCGCGTGGAAGGGTCCCATGTCTGCCCACCATCGCGTGAACGAATCAAAACAGTCTGTCCGGTATCATGATGAAAAGGGAAGCGTTCTTCGTTATAGACAGCGGCAATTTCGCCGTTCTTGAGTACCCGCATGTTGACCTGATTGTAGCAATGACCAGTCACCGTATCCTTATCCATTAGGTGATGGGTCACATCTTTGATTGCAGTCATGGCTCACCTTTCAGTTATGCAAGTAAAATAACATCCCCGAACGCTTCTACCCCTTGATTCCCGTGCGAGAAACACCTTCGATGAAGCGCCGCTGAAGCAAAATAAAGATGAGCAGGCTGGGCAAGCTGAGGAGCGTGATACCCGCCATAGCTGGCCCAAAACCCACCAGCTGCGTATGTGCGCCAATACCCGGCGCAAATTCCGACATGCCTACCGGCATGGTTTTCATTTCCTCGTCGAACACGATCAGCAAAGGCCAGAGGAACGCATTCCAGTTGCTGGTGAAAAGCAAAATGGTCGAAGCTACGGTAGGGGAACGTGCAAGAGGAAAAGCCACACGCCAAAAAATTCCAAACCGACTGGCACCATCAATGGCAGCAGCTTCCTCTAGCTCTTTGGGCAGCCCTAAGAAAAACTGCCGAAAAATATATACGCTGAACACATTAGCAATGAACGGCAGGATGATCGCAAGGTAACTGTCGGTTAGTTTGATTTTCAGGAAGGCCACATACAGCGGCACAATCGTCATCTCGCCGGGAATCATGAGCGATGCCAGCAGCA
>CAIPFY010000288.1 GCA_903864435.1 uncultured Chloroflexota bacterium
ACCTGCACGACAAGTTCAGCCCGGTTAAGAAGATGAACATCAGTTCAACGGACTGGCGGTAGGCATGACCACTAAACCGCTAAACGCGATGGCAAAAGCCGCAATCATGGCCTATGTGGATCATTGGATGGGGCGCGAAGGGCATTTTACCCATGTCGCCGTAGAACGGGCTGTGAAGGCTGAACGGATGGAACGCGCCAAGCTGTACGAATTCCTGCGGGGCAAGGGATACAGCTACAACCGTGCAGCTGCACGATGGATCAAACGGTAAACCTCGAAAATCGGCCTAGTGGGACGGGTGATGTCACACTAGGCCAGTATCTAACACACCATAGGAGATGAATGAGCATGATGAACTGGATTGACTTGGAAAAGGAACTCGCAAAGGCCTATGTGCAGCTTGGTTTGCACCTTGAGGATGCAAAGGCCACATTAGACTACAACATGGCAACCGATAACACGTTCGATGATTGGGATTATGAAGCTGCCGATCAGGGTATCAGTAATTTGGATGCTGCCCGGAAAGTTATCCTTGTCTTGTTGAGCGATAACTCAGCAGATTTGATCCGTGAGGCTATTGAAGCTCTCTAGCACCATAACGCAAAAACCCCTAGTTTTCACTGAGGGGAGATGAAAGCGGGTAGCGAGGCTCGAACTCGCGTTCTCTGCTTGGGAAGCAGACGTTCTACCACTGAACTATACCCGCAACTGTGTGTCATTATAGGGTTCCGCGAGGGGGCTGTCAAGAATCCCTTCACAGGCACTCTGCTGAATGTTAGAGTGTTGTCCGGTTTAGGCACGCTGCTGCGGCCTTTGCAGGTATAATAGCGCCATCTCATACGGCTAGGACAGGGATATAACTGCGGGTGAAACGCTGGCGAATCGGTTTGCTGGGGGCGCTGGTCAGCCTCGCCGCCCTTTACTTCGTGGCTTCGCAGGTGGATGTGCGCGCATTTAAGACGGCGCTGGCGCAAGCACGGTTTGGATTCCTCGTTCCCACTGCCTTTTTTCTCCTGATCGGATTGTTCACCCGCGCTGCTCGCTGGCGGGTGCTGCTCTCTGGCGGTCTACCGCTGTGGCGGGCGTTTAGCATCATGAATGTGGCCTATCTGGTCAACGGATTGCTGCCGCTGCGCGTTGGTGAATTGGCGCGTATCTTCCTTGCGACCCGCGCCGATGTGCCGGTTCCCCCGCTGAAAACGGCCAGCACGATCATTGTAGAACGGTTGCTGGATTTGCTGGCGGTCATCTGCATGATGGCGCTGGCGCTGGCTGCCGGCCCGATCCCTGATGAATTGCGGGCGGCGGCACTGGTTTCCGCGCCGCTGGTGGTCATTGGCTTCATCGCGCTGGTGCTGCTGGCGCGTAACCGCAGCATCGCGCAGCAGATGCTCGGCGTGGTGACTAGCCGCGTGCCGCGTTGGAGCGCCGACTCGGGTGCACCTGCACAGCGTCTTTCGCGCTGGTTGGATCATTTTCTGGATGGGTTGATGCCGCTGGCACAAACCCGCGCTTTGCTGTTCGCATTGATGTGGACGGCATTGAGTTGGGGATTTTCGGCCTTTGCGGGGTATATATTGATGTTCACCTTCTATCCGCAGGCCAGTTGGCCGGCCACGCTGCTGTATATCGCGGCGGCGGCCTTTGCCATCGCGCTGCCTGCGGTACCCGGCAATCTTGGCCCGTATGAACTTTCGGTGGTGCTGGCACTATCGGCGATGGGCTATACCGAAGGCAGCACGGCGGCTGCGTTCGCGGTGGTTGTGCATGGGATCAATCTGGCGATGCACGCTGGCACCGGCGTGATCGGGTTCATTCAAGAAGGTATTTCGCTCGAACAGCTTTCTGCCGGCGTGCAGAAGATGCGCCAACGGGAAATCGGTACGGTGACTCAAGATGGCATTGGTTCCAAATAAAACACAGACAGATGCCGGGAATCGGGTGGGGCAGCGCAAGCTGAAAATCCTGATCTCGCTGCTGTATTACGTTCCCCACCGCACCGGCCTGACGATTCATGTGCAGCGCGTGGCGGAAGAACTGGCGCGGCGCGGGCATGAAGTGACGGTGCTGACCGCCCGCCATAAACTGAGTTTGCCGCGTGACGACGAGATGTATAACGGGGTGCGCGTGGTGCGTTTGTGGGCGCCGCCCATCCCGATTAGTCGCGGCCTGCTGATGCCGGCCTTTCCGTGGGCGGCGCTGGGGCTGATGCTGCAACATGATGTGGTGTGGGTGAATACGCCCATGCTCGAAACCGCGCTGGTGCGTTTGCTGGCGGACATCAGCGGACGCAAGGTGATCGTCACTCATCACGGCGATTTAATCCTGCCGGACGGGTTAGCGAACCGCGTGATTCGTAACACCATGTTCGCCATGTACCGCTTTCTGGCACAGGGCGCGGCGCGGTTGGTGGCTTACAGTCAGGACTATGCTGACCATTCGTATTATCTGCGCCCGTTCATGGATAAAGTCACGCCGAACTATCCGCCCATCCACATGCCGCCGCCTGATGCCGAACGGGTGAAGCATTTGCGGGCGGAATGGTCGAAGGACGGCAGCCCTATTATCGGCTTTTCGGGGCGTTTCGTGCAGGAAAAACGACCCGATTTGCTCATCCGGGCGTTGGAGATCGTCAATCAGACCTACCCGAATGTGCGGGTGGTCTTTTGCGGTGAATATGATATTGCCTATGAGGACACATGGGAACGCCATCAGTCCCTTGTAAATCAGCACCGCGACCAGCTGGTTTTTCTGGGCTTGAAAGATGATATGCAGTTCATGGCGGATTTCTATGCCGCCTGTGATGTGCTGGCGTTGACCAGTGACAGCGAATGCTTTGCGCTGGTGCAGGTGGAAGCGATGCTCAGCGGGACGCCGGTGGTGATGACCGATACCCCCGGCGGGCGCGTGCCGGTCAGCGTGACGGGCATGGGCAAGCTCTCGAAGGCGGGCGATTGGCGTTCGGTGGGCGAGGCGCTGGTCGAGGTGATTCGCCACCGCGATCAGTATGTCAAGCCGCGTTCGGTGATCGAGTCGGTGTTTTCGTTCCAGCAGACGGTAGATGTGTATGAGCGCCTGTTCGCCGAACATGCCCGAAGGTGAGAAGCGTTTTTATGGTTGATTTGCAGACGATTGAACACATGACGCGCAACGAGGCGGATATGGCCTTCAAGAAGCGCGTCCGCACCATTTTCGAGTGGGTGCAACCGACGGATTCAATGACGGTTCTGGACTGCGCTTGCGGACGCGGGTTTTACCTGAATATGTTCCGCTATGTCAGTGGGTGCAAACTGGTCGGCCTCGAACTGGATACCGAGATTATCCGCAAGGCGCGGCACAACGTCGGTCATCTGCCCGACCTGCTGCTGACGAACGCCAATATCTACCACTTGCCTTATCCCGATGATACTTTTGACGCGGTGATCCTCTCCGAAATTCTGGAGCATATTGATCACGATGTAGACGGGCTGCGCGAAGTCCGGCGCGTTCTCAAACCGGGCGGGGTGATCGCCATCACCGTTCCGAATGCCAATTACCCGTTCTGGTGGGACCCGATCAACAAGACGCTGGAAACCCTGTTCGGGACGCACATCCAGCATGGCCCGCTGGCTGGCATCTGGGCGAACCATGTGCGCCTGTACACGCGGGAACAACTGCGCGAGGCGGTGCTGGGCGCGGGGCTGGTGATTGACGAAGAACGCGCATTCACGCACCATAGCTTTCCGTTCATTCACAATCTGGTCTACGGCTTGGGCAAACCGCTGCTCGAATCCGGTGCGCTGCCGCAGGCGATGGCAAACGCGGCTGACCGCACCACCTTCGACCGGAATGACGGCAGCCTGCTCAACCCGATCAATCTGGCGTTGAAGGTGTTAAACTTTTTTGACCGTCCTAATGTGATGAGCGAACCGATTGGTCGTTCCACCGTAAACCTGTGCATCAAAGCGCGTAAAGCGTGAGGCTGACCCATGCAGACCGATGACCACGAGCCTATGTTGGAGCCTGCGCCGATTGAAGCGGAGCCTGAGCCTGTTCCCGCTATCCCGTCCGGCGCAGGTGCGGCAGAACCGGAAGTGCGTCCGGTTGATGAACTGACGCTGGCTGAGATGCTTCAGTGGGGGTGGCGTGCCCCCGCTGCCGCTTGGACTGCGCTGACCAACGTGTTATGGTTGCCTGCGGCGGAACTGCCCGCAGCGGCGATCCCCGCCCCGCGCAGTTCGCGGCTGAATGCGTTGGGCGCGGTGCATTGGCCTGCCTTCTCGATTGCGCCACACAATCGGCGTGACGCGCAAACGCTGGCGCTGCGCGTGGCGGCTTTCCTGATCGCGCTGTATGGCAGCGGGACACTGGCGGCGGAACGTACCGAAGAATTTGGCCTGTCAGCCGGGTTGCCAGTGCTGTTGATCGCCTTCGTGGTGTGGTTGGCGGCGGAACTGTATGGCGCGTGGCCGGAACTGCGCCGCCGTTCGCCTGCGGCTGTTGTGCCAGCAGATGAACCGCCTATCCGCGCTGAAGCTGAACCCGCGCCGTTGAACCTTTTCTGGCGGTTGGGACTGGCGGCGGGCGGGCTGGCGTTCAGTGCGCTCACGTTGGCGTTTACCGTTGGGAACCATTTCCGGCTGGAAGGCGTTATCACATGGGGCTTAAGCATCGGCTTCTGGGTAGCGGTGGTTGCGCCTGCGGGTTGGGGGTGGAGGGCGATCTGGCGCGGGGGGCGTGCTGCCATCAGCGGATGGCGTGACCATCTGCCGGGGCGCTGGACGCTACTGGCGCTACTGTTGATTATGGCGATGGCGGTGATATTCCGCCTGACCGATTTGCGAACCATTCCTTCCGAGATGACCAGCGACCATGTGGAAAAGATTCTGGACGCGCAAAACGTTCTGAACGGAACCACGCAGGTCTTTTTCCCCAACAATGGGGGACGCGAACCCACGCAGTTCTATTTGATGGCGCTGCTCTCGCAGGTTCCGGGCTTAGGGTTGAACTTTTTCACGCTCAAACTGCTTACCGTGATCGAAGGGCTGCTCACCATCCCGATTCTGTGGTGGATGGGGCGCACCATGATTGGGGACGACGAGCCGGAACTGGCGAACGCGGTGGGGTTGCTGTTGGCGGCGCTGGTGGCCGCTAGTTACTGGCATGTCATGCTCAGTCGTTTGGGGCTGCGCATCATCCTGACGGTGCTATATACCGCGCTGCTGGTGATCTATTTCAGCCGGGGGATGCGGAAGGGTGAGCGCGGGGATTACATTAAGACCGGGCTGATTCTCGGTTTTGGGCTATATGCCTATCAAGCGGTGCGTATGCTGCCCGTCGTGATTATCGTCGGCGTGGGCATGGCGCTGGTGTGGGGTTGGGCGCGGGCGCTGTTGCGGCGCGGGTCGGCACATACCCTGCGCACGCTGGTGAATGCGGTTGTGCTGGTGTGGATGGCGGGCGTGGTGTTCGTGCCGCTGCTGGGCTTTTCCATGCAGTATCCCGAAGATTTCTGGCGGCGCACCTCCGGGCGCTTGCTAGGCGATGATGTGGTTCAGATCACGAACGATCAGGGCGAGCTTGTCCAGCGCAATGCCACGATTCAGGAACGGTTAGATGCTTTCGAGCAGAACATGCCAATCCTGATGAACAACCTGCGAAACGCGCTGCTGATGTACAACTGGAAAGGGGATGTGGCATGGATTACTGCCGCCCCCAACCGGCCTACAATGGATATTTATACCGGTTCGCTGCTGATTATCGGGCTGGCGGCATGGCTGGTGCGGATGGTGCGGCGGCGGGATGTGGCGGACTGGCTGATGCCACTCATGCTGTTCATCATGCTGCTGCCTTCGGCACTTTCCATCGCTTACCCGATTGAGAACCCTAGCGCCACCCGTACCAGTGGCACGTTGCCCGAAGCCTATCTGTTCGCGGCGCTGCCGCTGGCGCTGGCGGCGCTGCAAGTGCGGCGCTTGATCGTGGGGCGGTGGGGGCAGGTGGCTTCGGTGGCGCTGGCGGGTGTGATTGTGCTGGCGGCTTATGGCGCGAACTGGAAAACCTATTTCGTGGATTTTGCCACCACCTACATGCAATCCTCTCCCGCGCCCTATACCGAGGCGGGGCGATTCCTGCGCGGATTTGCCGACAGCGGCGGTTCGTTCGGGAATGCGTTTATGATCGCCTACCCCTACTGGTGGGATCACCGGGCGGTGGGTCTGGAAGCGGGGATTACCGATTGGCCGAACGGGATTGTCACCCGCGAAGATGTGCCGAGATTCCTGTATGATACCTTTGCACGCAACGATGTTTACCGCCTGAATCCCGATCAGGATTTGCTGTTTTTCTATAAGCCGGAAGATGCGGATACGGAAGCCGTGCTGCGCGGTTGGTTCCCGAACGGGTACAGCCAGCGCATCTCCAGCTACAAACCGGGCGATGATTATATGGTGTACCGTGTGCCGCCGTTGGGGGCGCAGGGGTTCATTGATTTTACGATTCAGTCGGGCGTGGCAGCGGGTTGAGGAAATCGGTGCGCCCCTGTGTAGAAGCTGTGGTTTATTAACCTGTAGGTGTTTATGGTGGACGCTGTTTATTCGTCCGATGTTCCCAAGCCCTCGCGCCGTATCGGTCTTTCACGCAGTGATGTGCTGGTCGGCGTGCTGCTGGCGTTGATTTTGCTGGCGGGCGGCTATTTTCGCTTTGTCGGGCAAAACTGGGATGATTTTGTTCACTGGCATCCTGATGAGCGTTTCCTGACGGGCGTGGTGTCGTCCCTGAACGGGCCGCTGTCGTTCACCGATGCCGATCTTGAGCAGCAGGCGCAGGACTGCCTGACGCGCTTCCCGGATACGGGCGGGCGCGGCGGCTACTTCGACGCGGCCTGTTCGCCACTGAACCCGAACAACCTCGGTCATGGCCTGATGGTGTACGGGACGCTGCCAATATTCATGGTGCGTGCCGCCGCCGATTGGACGGTGCAGGCCACCGGCGATACCTCATGGGTAGGCTACAACGGCGCACAACTGGTGGGGCGCACGCTCTCGGCGCTGGCAGAAATGGGCGTGATTCTGGTCGTGTTTTTCATCGGCGTGCAACTGCATGGCAAATGGGTGGGGCTGCTGGCTTCAGCGCTGTACGCCTGTGCGGTTTTCTCCATCCAGCAGTCGCACTTCTGGACGGTGGACGCGATCAGCAACCTGTTCGTTACGCTGACCATCTACTGCGCGGTGGTGGTGCAAACCACCGGACGACGACGAGCGTATATCGCGTTTGGTATTTTCTTCGGCGCGGCGCTGGCCTGCCGGATTAACACCGCGCCGCTGGTCGGCCTGCTGCTGCTGGCGGCCATCGTGCGGGCGCTGCCTGCGCTGGATGGGCGCGTGGCGTGGGGCGAACGCGGGCGCATCATCATCCGCATTTTCGTCGGGTTGGTGGTGGCGGGCGCGGCGACGATTCTGGTGTTCCGCGTCGCCAATCCGTATGCCTTCAGCGGCCCCGGCTTTTTCGGAATTGTGCCGAACCCGCGCTGGCTGGAGGACATGGGTCAGGCGCAGTATCTTGTCAGCGGTAACGCCGAATCGCCCCCCAACTGGCAGTGGGTGGGGCGCACCCCGTATTTGTTCCCTCTCGCCAATATGGTGCTGTGGGGAATGGGCATTGGGCTGGGGCTGACGGGCTGGTTGGCGTGGGGCGTAAGTGGCTGGCGGCTAATCCGGGGGCGGGCGGGTGCGCTGCAAAACCTGCTGCCGTTCGTGTGGGTGCTGGTGTATTTCGCATGGTTGGGCAACCTATGGGTGATGACCATGCGCTACTATCTGCCCATGTACCCGATGCTGGCGTTGCTGGCAGCGTGGGCGCTGGTCGAACTGGTCAAGCGGGCGCGGGAACGTGCCGCATGGCGGCGGGCGGTGGCGTGGGGGTTGCTGGTGGGCGTGACGGGATTCACGCTGCTGTGGGCGCTGATGTTCACCAACATCTACCGCAGCATGTTCGCGCCTGCTCAGTCTAGCAACTGGGTGTGGGAGAATTTGTCGGCGGACTTTTCGATGCAGGTGGACGGGACTGACGCGCCGCTGATGAATATCGCGGTGTACAACCAACCGGCTTTTGACGACAACACGCCGCTGGACAAACAGGCTTCGATCTACATGGAGGGCGTGCCGTTCAGCGCGGATTTCCGCGTTCCGGCGGATGGGGTGATTAGCAAGGTGCATTCGCCGCATCTGGGCGACCCGAACGATGATGACGCCGCCGAGAGTGTGCGCGTGCAGATCAGCATACCGGGGACGAACCAGATTGTGGCTGAAGGCACGCTGACCACTGATCTGAAACGCGACCAGTATTTGCTAGGCAACGCTTACGATATTCCGCTGGACAACACGCTGGCGGTCAAAGCTGGCGAAACCTACACGTTCAATTTTCAGGTGCTTTCGGGTGGGCCGATCATCAGCGCCGGTGTGGTGTTCTCGTGGGAAGGTGACTGGGACGAGGTTTCGCTGCCCAAAGTGTGCGCCCTGCCGGACGGGGTAACGCTGAAGGACAATCTTGCGCCGGGGTTGGTCAGCCTCGCGGATTGCAAAGGGCGTGATCTGTGGTCATCCGCCATCAACGGCTACAAGCTCCAGATTTACTACGACGAAGAACCGTATAAGCGCGATATTCTGCAACGGGCGCTGGATAACAGCGATTACCTGATTATCTCCACCAACCGCCGCTACGATACGCAGAATCGCATTCCGTACCGCTGGCCGATGACCATGCGCTTCTACGATGCGCTGTTCGACGGCTCGTTGGGCTATGAACGGATACAGGATTTTCAGGAAACCTTCGAGTTCGGCCCCTTCCGTGTGTCCGATCAGTATTTGCCTTTCTACGACGCGCCTGCATGGTTGAACGAGTTCGAGGCCGAAGAAGCCTTCCACGTCTATGACCATCCGGCGGTGATGATCTTCCGCAAGACCGATGCCTACTCGTCCACACAGACGGCGACGCTCCTGAACAGTGTGCCGCTGCAAAAGATTGATAACGCGCCGCAGATGTATAACTGCCCGTATCTGGCGCAGACCACGCCCGCCGCTTTCTACTGCGACCCGACGCTGGTGGGCGTGGTGCCGCTGTACTCGCTTTC
>CAIPFY010000289.1 GCA_903864435.1 uncultured Chloroflexota bacterium
GCAACCCGAAATGGTAGATGTTTTTCGCACCTATTCCCCCTTCCCCTTCAAATACATGCCGGAAATGTACCCGTGGCTGGTGAACCGCAGCAAAGCCTCGTGGGCGATGGGGTATCACCTGACCAACAGCCGCCGCACCGCCCGCTTGGTTTCTCGTGGGATGTACGTCTCTATCGAGAACGGCCTGCGCCGGATGCTGGCTGAACACCCCGCCGACGTGGTAGTCTCGGTGCATTCCATCTTGACCGCGCCCGCCATGTACGCGCTCATGCAGTTTGAACACCGCCCGCCCTTCGTCACCGTTGTCACCGACATGGTTTCCACCCACCGCTTCTGGTATGACCGCCGCGTAGATCGCTGCCTCGTCCCCACGCAGGCGGCCTATGACACCGCGATAGACACCGGATTGGCGCACAACCAAGTCCGCATTACCGGCCTGCCCGTACACCCGCAGTTTGCCGAACGCCTGACCGACAAAGCCAGCGCCCGCGCCCAACTCGGTTGGGACCCCAACCTGCCCACGCTGCTGCTGGTGGGCGGTGGAGAAGGCATGGGGCCACTGTACAAAACCGCCCGCGCCCTGAACGACGCGCACCTGCGCTGTCAGCTAGTGATTATCGCAGGCCGCAACCAACCGCTGAAAGCCCAGCTTGAAAGCGATTCGTGGAACCAGCCCACCCACATCTACCCCTTCGTCACCAACATGCCTATCCTCATGGCTGCCGCCGATGTGCTGGTGAGCAAAGCAGGCCCCGCGACAATCTGCGAAGCCTGCATCGCCGGACTGCCTGTGATCCTGTACGACGCGATCCCCGGACAAGAAACCGGTAATGTGCAGTTCGTGGTGGAAAATCGCATCGGGGTATTCGCCCCCAACCCCCGCGCCGTCACCGAAGCCGTGACCGCGTGGTTGGCGGAAGGAGCAGACAAACTGCACCAGCGTTCCGAACGAGCGCGGTCATTGGGACGCCCGAACGCTGTGTGGGAAATCGCCGATGAAATCTGGGAGCAGGCGCAAAACCCGCCGATTGCGACCAATCGGCGCAACCGTTTGCAGGAACTTTCGGCGCGGATGCCGGTTAAAGTCCGGTTGCCCAAGTAAGACAACCTCAACGACCCGCCCTATCTATCAGGCAGGTCGTTGTTCTCGACTTTTTACCAAATCGCACATCGTACATGGAGGTATCCGTATGCACCGTCACACCATCCGACATTGGGCTGTCCTCACTACATTCCTATTGGTTCTTATGCTGGGGCTGCTCCCCCTCCACGCGCAAACAGCAGACATCCCCCCGGCGGAAATCGTCAATGATGAAGGTGGGCCGGTACTCATCACCGGACAGGGCAGCTACACCGCCCCATCCGCCACCGCCCTCGCCTCGCAGCCGGTCATTTTCATATCCAACTCGTCTCCCGTGATTGACCGCATCACAGACCCGTATTTCGAGCCGCCGCAGGACTCGCAGTACCTCGGTCAGTTCACCAGCGACTACTTTAACTCGCCTTTTTCGTACCGCATCGCGCTGCCCGCCGAACCGGTTGGCGAGTACCGCGATCTGGACAACGATGGCGAACAGGACACGGGCGTGCTGACGATGGATATTGGCGTCCTGCTCAATATCTATAACGATCCGTACTATGAAGTACGCGACACCGCCAGCGCCAATTCATCCATCATCTACAAAGAACGTTTCTTCACGGATGTGAAAGAACACCGCTACGAAGTGACGGGCGGCAAATTCATCATCTGGTCGCCCGATGACCAGCAGGGCTACCCCAGCGGCTTTGGCGAAGATGGGTTGGTGTTCACCGCCGACGACCCCACCGTGCGCCTGCCGCAGGGTTACACAGTGGTGGACATGAATCAGGAGCCGTTCATTTTTGACCGTTCCCGCGAAGGCCAAATTGACCTGATCGAGTACGAAGGCGAAGCGCCGAACGATTACTCCGCCATGAACTATGTGGATTCCTTCGACGCGCTCATCGCCCAGATGCGGAAAGAATACGCTTTCACCGACTACAAGAAAATTGACTGGGACGCGCTGGTGGCTGAATTCCGTCCGCAGATTGAAGCCGCCGCCGACTATGATGCCTATTCCAAAGTCCTGACCCAATTCACATGGGCGATCCCGGATGGTCATGTAGGTTCCAGCGCCTTCCCTTCCAATGATTTTCAGTTTACCACCGCAGGCGGGCTGGGACTCGCCATCCGCCAGCTCGACGATGGCCGCGTGATCGTCAACTATCTGACGACCGACGGCCCCGCTGAAGAAGCGGGCATCGAACTGAAAGCTCAGATTGTCGCCATCAACGACCTTCCCATCGAAGATGCGCTCGATCAGGTCACTGTTTGGTCGCGTCCCTTCAGCACCGACCATGTGCTGCGCTTGCAACAGCTTCGCTACGTGACCCGCTACCCGCTGGGGGCAAAGGTCAACCTGACCTACCGGAACCCCGGCAGCAGCGAAGATCAAACCGTTACGCTGGAAACCATTGAAGAACGCGACAGCTTTAGCTTCTCGTCCTTCAATCGCGGCCTGACCGATTTTGAACTGCCGCTGGAATACCGGTTGCTGGACAACGGCTACGCTTACGTCAAGATTTACACCTTCGACGAAAGCCCCATGCTCACCATTAGCCTGTGGGAACGCCTGATGCGCACCCTCAACAACACAGGCACCAACGGCCTCATCATTGACATGCGTCAGAACGGCGGCGGTTGGAACGTGCTGTACGTGCCGATGGCCTCGTATTTCTTTAACGAACCACTGGTACTGGGAAGCACCGCCTCGTATGTCGAAGACCTCGATTCGTTCTACCTAGACCCCAACTCGGAAGAACGCTTAATCCTCCCGCCAGAATCGCTGCGCTATAGCGGCAAAGTCGCTGTCCTCATCGGGCCGAACTGCGCCAGCGCCTGCGAATTTTTCTCGTATGCGCTCTCGCTTCAGGATCGCGCCGCCATCGTGGGGCAGTACCCCACCGCCGGTTTGGGTGGTTCCATCGAACCCGTTTTCCTGCCGGAAGATACCTATTTCCAGTTCACCAGCGGACGCGCAGTAGATGCGGAAGGCAATATCTACCTCGAAGGAATCGGCGTGATTCCCACCATCAAGGTTCCGGTCAATGAGGACACGCTGTTCGCCGAAGACCCGATCATGGATGCCGCCGTTGCTTATCTGGATGGCGCCACCGGGGTAAATGTCACCGACAGCGGCGCGATTGCCATCGGGGATACTGTGACAGGAACACTGGTCGCCCGCGAACGCCAGCAATACACGCTGGAACTGAAAGCGGACGACGCCATCCATATCTACCTGACCGCAGACAACAACGCCTTCGACACCTACCTGCGGCTGATTGATGTATCCAGCGGCATCACCTTCGCCGAAAGCGATGATATTGCCGACGACAATCTCAACTCGGCGCTCACCGATATGACGATGGGCGAAAACCGTACCATCATCATCGAGGTTGGTTCCGCGAATGATGACGGTGCAGGCGCGTACACGCTGGAAGTGCAGGCCGCCGCCAGTACCCCTGCGGAAGCCACGCCGGAAGCCACACCCGGCTAACCCGTCCCGGCTCATATTCGTCCCCTCCCCTGCGCGTTCCCATCAGAATCGCAGGGGAGAGGCCAATTTGGGCATTATTTCACGAAAGGCGCTTGCGCCGTTGTGGCAACGTAAGCTAGGATGACATAACGATTGGCTCTCATATCACTTGGAGGCATAACCGTTCATGAAGGCTGTGATCTTAGCGGCAGGCAAAGCGACCCGCCTACGTCCAGTAACACTCACCATGCCCAAAGCCCTCGTTCCAGTAGCCAACAAGACACTGATTGGCTATGCCATTGATGTACTCAAAGGAGCCGGCTTCACTGATATTGGCATTGTGGTCAACGAACTCGAATCGCCGATCCCGCAAACGCTCAAAGACGGCGCGGGCATGGGCGTCCATCTGCAATACATTCTGCAAGAAGAACAATTGGGACTCGCCCATGCGGTCAGCCTGTGCCAACCGTTTGTCGGGGATGAACCCTTTTGCGTATTCCTCGGCGACAACATCTTTCAGGACAAGATGAGCGAACTGTTCAGCCAGTTCATGAACTCGGATGCACAGTCGGCGATTGCGCTAGGCGAAGTGTCCGATCCCACCCGTTTCGGGATTGCCGAACTGAACGCCGATAGCACCATCGCCCGCGTGGTGGAAAAACCCAAAGAACCCAAATCGAATTTGGCGATTGCCGGGGTGTACCTGTTCCGCAAATCCATCTTCGACGCCATCAGCCGCATCAAGCCGTCGTGGCGCAACGAGTTGGAAATCACCGATGCCATCCAAACGCTGGTCAATGATGGGCAGCGCGTGGACTCGTACACGCTCAAAGGCTGGTGGATTGATGCAGGCAAGCCGGATGCCATCGTCCTCGCTAATCAACTGGTGCTGGAAGACCTGCCCTACACGCCCGCGCTGGAAGACAAAGCGCAGATCATCGGCAAGTCCGAGGTCAGCCATCGCGTCATTCTAGGCGCGAACAGCCAGATCATTGACAGCGTGGTACGCGGGCCGGTCATCATCGGCAACAATACCATCATCAAGAACAGCTATATCGGCCCATACACGGCGCTAGGCGACAATGTGACGGTGGAAGGCAGCGAGATCGAAGCCAGCATCGTGATGCAGAACTGCGTCATCCGCAACATTCCGGGACGCATTGACAGTAGCTTGCTGGCCGATAACGCGCAGGTGGTGGTCGCCCAACGGATGCCCACGACCCACCGCTTTGTGCTGGCTGAAAACAGCTACGTGCAACTCTAGCGCCACATCGAACAGGTTTTGAACGCGATCGCCGGACATGACCGTGTTCATGCCAGTGACATCGCTAAGGCGCTCAATATTCGCTAAAATAACGACTCTGTGTGAGGGGTGTCATCATGGCGACACCCCCACTGACTTAACTTCATGAAGGACTGATGGCATGAAACTTCTCGTTGCTTATGACACTGTTCATGGTTCGACAGCTGAAATCGCTCAGTTCATGGGCAATGTACTCCGCGAATATCATCATGATGTCACTGTCGAAAAAGTGACGGAATTAAAAAGTGTGAGTGGCTACGATGCCTATCTGCTGGGTACGCCTGTCTACGGCGGGATGTGGCTCACTGGCATGTCGCAGTTCCTTGACCTTTTTGAAACCGATCTTGCCCTTAAGCCGGTGTATTTCTGGCTGGCCTGCATCCGCGTGATGGAAGAAGACGGCTATGAACATGCCCGCAACAACTATGTCTACCACCCCACGCTGGACAAAATCGGTGCGCGTGATCTGACCATTTTCGCAGGTCGCCTCAACCTCGATGGCATTGACTGGAACGAGCGTTGGACGCTCTCGGCGCGTTACGACGGGCATCAGCTTCCCGGCAAGCTCAATGACGATTTCCGCGACTGGAAAGCGATCCGGGCGTGGTCTGAAAAAGTAAACGCTGAACTTCAGGGACAGCAGACCTAATCCGAGCCATTACACAATCCCCTGTGGCGCCCACAGGGGATTTGATGTGCTACCCACCGGCTAGTACGCCAGCAAATCGGCCATTTTCGCCTGTATCGCATCCACACGGGGGATCACAGCTTCCATCAGGTCGGTGCTGAACGGAACCGGCGTACTGGGCGCACCCACCCGTTCTACCGGCGCATCGAGGAAGGCGAACCCTTCCGAAGCGATGACCGCCGCCACTTCCGCGCCGAACCCGCCGAACAGAATCTCCTCATGCACGATCAGCACCTTGCCCGTCTTGCGAACCGAGTCCAGTACCGCCGCTTTATCGAACGGCACCAGCGTCCGCAAATCGAGAATATCCACCGAAGCATTCAGCGCGGTAGCCGCCTGTTCGCAGCGTTCAACCATCGCGCCCCATGTCACCACCGTCAGATCACGCCCTTCGCGCACCCGCGCCGCCTGACCGAACGGCAGCACATACTCGTCGCCCGGATACGGACGCCGCGCCCATGCCGCATCCAGCAAATAGCGATGCTCGAAGAAAATGACCGGATCGTTCCCGCGCAGCGCCGCCCGCAGCAGCCCCACCGCGTCCTCGGCATTCGACGGCACCGCCAGCATTAACCCCGGTTGATGCGCGAACGTCACCTCGCTGGTGACGCTGTGCCAAGGGTCGCCAATCTTGCGGAAGCCCCCCGGCACACGAATCACCACCGGCGCAGCGAAATCGTTGTTGCTGCGCCAGCGAATTGTCCCCAGATTGTTGATCTGTTCGGTAGCGGGGTCGGTGTATTTGCGGAACTGAATCTCCGGCACCGGCACCAGCCCGAAATAGGCCATCCCCACCGAACGCCCGATAATCCCTTCTTCCGACAAACTGGTGTCAAATACCCGTTCTTCGCCATGATTGATCTGCAACCCCACCGTCGCCGCGTGAACGCCGCCCTTGTAGCCGACATCCTCCCCGAACACCAGACAGCGCGGGTTCAGCCCCAATTCCACATCCAGCGTGCGCCGGATCGCTTCGATCATATTGATGCGCGACGGCGACGGCGGTTGCGGCACAGGCGACCCCGCTGGCAGCGCGACTCCTTCCGCCACCAGCCCGCCCACCCGCTGCGGATGCGCCGAATCGGCAAACACGCGCAGGGACGCAGTGGCAGGATCAGGACGCGGGGCATGTTCGGCAGTCTCACAGGCTGCTTTCAGGGTTTCCGCCGCCTCGTCGTGCAGTTCTTCCCATTCCAGTTCGCTCAACAGCGCCGGAACCAGATAGCCCTTCAGCGCCGGAATCGGATCGCGGCGGTGTTCGTCCGCCACTCGCGCTGGCGATTTATAGGTCTGGTTATCCACGCTGGAATGCCCGGACAAGCGCGGCACCGCGAGGTGCAGCAGCCCCGGCCCTTCCCAGCGGCGCACCGTTTCCACCGCCTCCGACACCAGCGCGGCGGTCTGCGCGGGGTCGCTGCCGCTGCCATCCCAGATGTGCAGGTTCTTGAAAGCGGCAAGGTTCATGGCGATATTGCTGCCGGGAGTTTGCGCGGGGCCTACCACCGAAATCGCGTAATCGTTGTCCTCAATCACGAACAGCACCGGCAACCGCAACGTGGTGGTCATCGTCAGCGCCGACCAGAACCCGTTGGAGGACACCGAACCATCGCCGCCGAAAATCACCGCGATGCTGTCGCCAATCTCGTCTTGCTTCAGCACATTCTTGCGGTAAACCATCGCCTGCGCACAGCCCACCCCCGGCGTATACTGCCCGCCCACGTCTGCCACCGCCGGAATGACCATCGCCCGCCCCCGCCGCAGCAGGTGGAACACCACGCCCACATCACGCCCACCCGTCAGGCTGGTCGTCCGCGCCATATCGGAGGCCAGCGCCTCCTGCGGGGTCAGCCCGCAACCGAGCAGGAAGGGGCGGTTGCGGTAATAGGTGCTGGCGGTGTCGTAAGGGCGGGTCATCTGCTGGGCAAGCAGCAGTTGCGACAACTCATGCCCCCGCGCCGAAAACTGATACGTCACCCGCCCTTGCGGGACGAGTTCATTTTCTTCCAGTTCGTCCATCATGCGCGAAAGCAGCGTCAACCGGACGGCCTCGCGCCAGTCGTATGCAGGGTGAATGGTCATCAGCGAACTCCTTACAGCCGCACCACACTACACCCTCCATGATAACGGATTTTGCAGAATGGCGGGGGGGGAGGTGGATATGCAGGGAAAGAAGGAACTAGGTCTAACTCAACACAAATGTGCATACATTGTGTTGAATTTTTAATTACGTCGTTCGCTTAGGCGATCGCCACAATTGCTTTACGAATTGGCAACATGCGTGCGTAAAATATCCTTGAGAATTTCGAGCCATCTGTAGCATGGCTCATCAATAGGCGCAATATCACGCCGCTTTTGAGCAATAGTTTCGGCGAATGCCCTTAACCATGCAGAAAATAAATCACCTTCTGTAATACCAATATCTTGAACAGCCCTTTGTACTTGTTCTTTGACCCACAGAGTAAATGGAATAATCCTCAAATCCACTCCAAATCGTCCTTCGATATCGCCCATCCGTATCTCAAGTTCGTCGAGATGTTCAGGTTCTGCGCTCGTAACGAATCCTACGGTGCGAACTTCAGGATGATCTATCAACTTATCTGCGAGTTCCTCAATTTCATCACGTAAATAAGTCTTGCCAAATTTTGCATCCCATGACTCGACTATCATCCTATTTTCCAATAGCTCAATATCACCCACGTTGCCGTGTTTCTTGTTTGCAGAACGCATCTGTGACAACGGCTTTAAGTCCGTATCGGGCAATCCGCCCAAATCCTTAATTGCTTGCATAAGTGAGTGCATCGCAATTTCCATCACTCTAGCTGCATAACCCGAATTGTTGATGTGCCTGAAAACAATCGCCTGCACAACATCTGCAATATGATTTGAAATTTTACGAAGGACTTCTGGTACTAAAGCCAGTGTTTCATCAGCAAGTTGGTTGAAAGCACTAGCTTGATTTATTAATTGTGAGAGAAGGTACAAAAGCGCCTGATGGGTATCAATCTGCTTGGCCTCGATAGATTCGATCAGTAACAACCATTCATCTCTCGCACCTCGTATTTTCGCTTTATACACAATTGAGTATGGATAGTTCTCTGCAAGACTCCTCGTCATCATAAAGCCATCGGCATTGAGCTTCACAAGATCATATTTGCGAAGGGTTGGTGTTACATGGTTTTTATCCAATGAACGCATAGAAATACCTTCACGCCAAGAAAAGTCTCGGCTACTACGTCCTCCTTTATGCAATCGGATACTTTGCTCAGGTTCAATCGTTTTCACACAAAGCTGCATGATAACAAGCGCGACTAAAGCACGACCAACTTCACTTGTTACGGACGTAGCAAGTCTGTCGAGCAATCCTAGATGTGTGCTAGATAGTGCGCCAAAGTCCAGCGGTACGCTGGCATCCCGGCAATAAAGTATCTGATTCTCAAGAAAACTGGCTCCAAATGCTTGTTGGATATTCTTATACCGTTGCTGTGTCTCAGGGTTTGAAATTCCTTCAAAAAAGACCTCAACGGTTCCGTCAGGGTAAACAAATTCACTTTTGTCTGCGTAAACTCGGAGGTGTTGTTTACTCATTCGCGGCTCTCAAGGTTTTTCTTAGCTGTATGCTACGCGGAGTAAGCGTCGGAAACGCATACGGAATGAGATAATCGCCGTACTGAATTTGCGGGTTGGTATTGTGGTTTCTGACTTCATAACCCAATTTGCGTAAATACTCAAAAATTGGGAATATCGGCTCAGGATATCCGAACAAATCTTGATACGTTCCTGCCGTCATCTGCTTGGCAACACCAATACCATTTACTACCTGAGCTAACACATGCCAGATGCTGAACGCACGCGGAGGAATAATAAAACTCATCTTGGCATTTAGCTTAGATGCATATTGATAGTATCCATTTAGTTGAACCAAATCCGCTA
>CAIPFY010000290.1 GCA_903864435.1 uncultured Chloroflexota bacterium
CCGGTAGCAATCTCGCGCTGCTGCTGAAGGGGCTGGGCGGCCAGTGGGGTCGGAAGTTCCTCGCCAGCTACGAGAACAACCCGGACTTCGCGCCGCGCCTCGTCATCACCTACTCGACCAGCGCCCCGCCCGCCAACCGTGCGCCAATCGCCACGCCGGATACCGTCATCACGCTCCAGAACACGCCGGTTACGGTCAATGTGCTGGCGAATGATAGCGATCCAGACGGCAACGCACTGCACATCAAGGCCAACTCGCAGGGCGCGTTCGGCAGCGAGGTCAACAACAACAACGGCACGCTCACCTACACGCCCAACGCGGGCTACACCGGCAGCGACTCGTTCGCCTATCAGGTGTGCGATAGCGCCAACGCCTGCGTCAGCGGCATCGTGTCCATGACCGTCAATCCGGCCATCACCGCGCCGATCACCTTCACTTCGGTGATTGATCGCTCGACGGATGACGCCAATCAGGTAGACAGCAGCGTCGAACTCAACCGCGACAACGTGTGGGTGGGCAACGGCGGCAGCGTGGCTGGCTCAACGCTCGGCCTGCGCTTCAACCAGATCAACATCCCGCAGGGCGCGGTAGTCACGTCGGCCTATGTCGAACTGTACAGCCCGACTAACGGCTGGATTCGGGTGGCCTTCTCGATGAACGCGGAAGCGGCAGATCACAGCGCCACCTTCAGCGCAGCCAGCGGCCCGGCCTCCCGCACGCGGGGCGCAGCGGCCTTCTTCAGCGACACCGATACGCTGTGGACATCTGGCACATGGAACAACATGGGACAGATTGCGCCGCTGATTCAGGAAGTGGTGAACCGCCCCGGCTGGTTGTACGGCAACAGCCTGTCGTTGATCGTGCAGGGGTTAGGCGATCAGTGGGGGCGCAAGTTCGTCAGCAGCTACGATGGCAACCCGGCTTACGTGCCGCGCCTGACCATCACCTTTACCATGCCTTCGGCGTCGGCCTTCAGCTTCGTCGAACCGGAATTCTACATAGACCCGCAGGCCGTACCCTCGGCGAACGCGGCCTTCGATGCCAGCGCCCTGCGCGGCTCCGCTCCGCTGGGCGTGCAGTTCAGCAACCGTTCGTTCGGCGACATCGCAGGCATGGCATGGGACTTTGGCGACGGGGCGACCAGCGCCGAAACCAGCCCGCTGCACACCTACGTGACAGCCGGAATCTACACCGTGCGCCTGACGGTGACAGGAACGGACGGTCAGACCAGCAGCGCCGAATCGATGATCGTGGTCAGCGCGGGGGATGTGCCGACGCTCGTCCCGACGGACGCGCCCACGCTCGTCCCGACAGACGTGCCGACGGATGTCCCCACGCTGGAACCGACGCCGCTGCCGACAGATGCGCCAACGGCGGAACCCACACCGGTTCCGCCCGAAGCCCCCACACAGGAGCCGCCAGCGGTTCCAACGGACGCGCCGGCTGAACCGCCAGCCGGTTCGTAAGCGCAGCACGACAACAGTTGGGCGGGGTCATTCCCGCCCATTTGTTTTCAGGGGCGCGAGGCGGATATACGCGGCACATCCGCAAAATTGACTCTAGAGCCATTTCAAACACAATTACAGATGGGGACTCCATTCAATAGCGTAGGGGTAGGGGATGATGAGCATGCAACGTTTGGGAACGTATGACTTGCTCGGTGAACTGGGTCACGGCGGCATGGGGGTGGTCTACCGCGCTCATGACCGTTTAAGCGGCAAAACCGTCGCGCTCAAACGAATCCGCACCGAGAAACTAAACACGGAATCCATCGGTCACAGTTCCGAGATGCGCATTCACCTCGCCAAAGAGTTCCAACTGCTCTCTGGCCTGCGCCATCCCAACATCATTGATGTGCTGGACTACGGCTTTGATGCCGATCGCCAGCCGTACTACGTCATGGCGCTGCTGGATGGCCCGCGCAGCCTGTTCGACGCGGCGCTGCGAATGCCCCTTGAGGGACAGGTGAGCTATGTGGTGGAAATGCTGCAAGCTCTCGCCTATTTGCACCGGCACGGCGTCATTCACCGCGATTTGAAACCGGCGAACGTGCTGGTGGATTCCAGCGGCGCGGTGAAGGTGCTGGACTTCGGGTTGGCTTCGATGGAGGGGCAGGAAGCAGAAATCGGCGGCACACTGGCCTATATGGGGCCGGAAGTGCTGATGGGCAAACCCGCCACGCCCGCGTCTGATCTGTACGCGGTGGGCATCATCATTTTTGAACTGCTGGCCGGACGACACCCGTTCGATACCACATCGTCCTCGCTAGTGTACGACATTATGGAAAAGCGCCCCGAACTGGATTTGCTGGATGTCAGCGATTCCGTGCGCGAGGTGGTAGACCGGTTGCTTGAAAAAGACCCGCCGAATCGCTATCAAGACGCCTATGCGCTGATCGCTGACCTGTGCGCAGCGGTCGGTCAGCCCGTGCCGCCAGAAAGCGAAGCCATCCGCCGCAGTTTCCTCGAATCGGCGCGGTTTGTAGGTCGCGACGACGAATTTGAGGCGCTGTTGACCGCCCTCAACGCGGCCAGCGAAGGGCGCGGCAGCGCATGGCTGGTGGGCGGCGAAAGCGGCATCGGCAAGTCGCGCTTGCTGGATGAGCTGCGGATACAGGCGCTGGTCAACGGCGCGGTGCTGCTGCGCGGGCAGGAAGTGGCGGAGGCGGGCAGTTCCTACGGGTTGTGGGTGGACGTGCTGCGGCGCGTGGCGGCCACCACCGACCTGAGCGATCTCGAAGCGGGTGTGCTGAAGGCCATCGTGCCGGACATGGCGGCGCTGCTGGGGCGCACGGTGCCGGATGCGCCGGAAGTGGACGCTGCTGCCGGACAGCAGCGGCTCATCTCGACGGTAGTGGATGTGATCGTGCGGATGCCGGAGCCGGTGCTGCTCCTGCTCGAAGATTTGCACTGGTCAAACGAAAGCCTCGACATTCTACGGGCGCTGCTGCGGGTGGTGAATGAGTGTAGCCTGCTCATCGTCGCCAGCTACCGCGACGACGAGCGCCCCGGCTTGCCAGCGGAACTCGCAGGCGCGTTCTCGCTCAAGCTGGAACGCCTGCCCGAACCGAGCGTGGCAGAACTGGCGCTGGCGATGCTGGGCGAAGGGGCACGCCAGACCGAAATACTCGAATTGCTTCAGCGCGAAACCGAAGGCAATGTGTTCTTCCTCGTGGAAGTGCTGCGGGCGCTGGCGGAAGATGCCGGCGGGCTGGGGCGCATCGGCGGGAAGGCGCTGCCTGCGCGAATTATGGCAGGCGGTGTGCAGCAAATTATCCGCCGCCGCTTAAACCGCGTTCCGGCGGAAGCCCACGCGCTGCTGAAACGCGCTGCGGTGGCGGGGCGCGGCCTCGATCTGGCGCTACTGGCGACTTTCCTCCCGGCTGTCGAAAATGCCGACGCGCTGCTGCAAGATTGGCTGACGACCTGCGCCAATGCCACCGTGATCGAACGGCAGGACGGACGCTGGCGGTTTGCCCACGATAAACTGCGCGAGTCGTTGATGGCGGACTTGAGCGAAAGCGAACGCCCCGCCCTGCACCGTCAGGTGGCGGAGGCCATCGAGCGTTTATACCCGCAGGATGATACGCACGCGGCGGCGCTGGCGGAACACTGGCAGGCGGCGGGTGATACCGTCAAAGAAGCGCATTTCGCGGGGCGTGCAGGCATGGCGGCGGCGGTGCGCTATGCCCATGATGACGCGCTGGCATTCCTCGACCGTGCCATACGGTTGCTGCCGGAATCCGCCGCCGAAGCGCGTTTCGATCTGCTCAAAACACGCCTGCAAAT
The DNA here is from genome assembly GCA_903864435.1 of uncultured Chloroflexota bacterium. Classification (GTDB taxonomy): domain Bacteria; phylum Chloroflexota; class Anaerolineae; order Aggregatilineales; family Phototrophicaceae; genus CFX2. The sequence continues at coordinate 3,789 of CAIPFY010000290.1, forward strand.
TCACCACCTGCGCGGCGAACGTGAACCGCAGGGGCGCGATCTGGCGGCGCTGCGCACACTGGCGGCGGGGCTGGATGCGCGGCGGCGGGCGATGGTTCAGCTTCAGAGCGCGGTGCTAAAAGTGGCGACGGGCGATTTTGCAGGTGCGATTGCCGATGCAAGCGCGGCGGCAGATGCGGCGCGAACGGCGGGCGACCCCCATACCGAAGCCGAGGCGCAGGTGGAATGGGGAACGGCACTGTGGCGACAGGCCGATTATCCAGCGGCGCGGGCGCACTTTGAGCGTATCCTCCCCACCGTCGAGGGTACGCCGCGCCTGAAAGCCTACTGCCTGCGTAATCTAGGCGTGATTAATGCCCGCCTCGCCCAATTCGAGGCGGCGGAAAAGTTCAATCAGCAGGCGCTAGATTACTTCCAACGACTCGGCGACCGCGTGGGCGAAAGTGCCGTCCTGCGCGATCTGGGCGCGATCACCTTTCTGCGCGGCAACTTCCCGCGTTCGCGCAAGTTCAGCGAAGCCGCCTTGCAGCGTTCCCGCGAGATTGGCGACCGCGTGGGCGAGGGAATGGCGCTCAACAATCTAGGCGTGGTCGCCGACAGCGAAGGCGATTATGTCTCGGTGCGCCTGTATCTCAAACAGGCGTTGGAACTCAAACAACTGACCGGGGATCGGCAGGGCGAGGCCAGTACGCTCCTCAATCTGGGCTTCTTCTCGCTGGCAGAAGGCGATTACGGCTCGGCGCGTTTCTTCTGCGAGGAGGCGCTCAACATCCAGCGCGAACTGGGCGACCGTCAGGACGAGGCCAACGCGCTGACCAACCTCGGCATGATCGCCGCCGCGCAGGGCGCATTGGAACAGGCGCTCACCTACTACGATCAGGCGTATACCCTTCGCCAGCAGATTCAAGACCCGTCGGGACTGAGCGAAACAGCCGCCTATCGCGGCCTGCTACATCAGATGCGCGGCGATCTGGCAGCGGCGGAACGCGACCTGACGGCGGCGGTGGAAGGCGCGAAAGCCGCCGAAGCCGAAATGGAAGAAGCGCGGGCGCTGCACTATCGCGGGCATTTGCGGCTGGCACAGGGGGCGCTGGCGGACGCGGCTGCCGACTACGAAGCGGCTATCGCGCTGCTGCAAGACCTCGATCAGCCGCATCTGGCGATGGAGCCGAGGGCAGGGCTGGCGCGGGTACGGCTGGCGGCAGGCGAAAAAGACGCCGCCCGCGAGGAAATCAACCGCGTGATGGCGCACCTCAACCAGCGTTCGCCGGACGGCATGGAACAACCGGGGACGCTGCTGTGGAACACCTACCGCGTCCTGCGCGAAACGGGCGACGGGCGGGCGTTCATGCTGCTGCGGCAGGCTTACGAATTTGTGCAGGTGCGGGCAGGCCGTACCGGCGAAGATCATCTACATCGTTCGCTGCTGGAACAGGTGCCGGATCACCGCGCTCTGGTGGCTGAATGGGATGCCGTCACCCGAAGCCGATGACAGGGGGGAGGGATGCGTTACTTGCTGCGCTCCAGATTGAGTGCCAGCAACCGCCGCAAAATCTCGTCCTCATCGCGCAGCACATCGGCAGGCCAGCCATAGGCCGCGCACACCGCCGCATCCAGCGCATCATGCAAATCCGCGAGGCGCGGGGCAAAATCGGCGGCATCGCTCTTGGTTTTCATGGACTCTTTGCCGCGCCACACGTTCAGCGCGTTATACAGGTTGGTCAGTGTATGCTCTTTGCGTGCTTTTTCGCTCAGGCCGGGGGCATTCAGCCACGCCTCGCGCTCGACATGCAGCGCCCGCGCCGCCGCCGCCACCGCCGCATACGCCGGACTGTTCACATCTTCCTGACCGGGTGGGAACGGAAACGGGAAGGTTTCAAAGGTGGTGGTGGGCGTGTAACGGGGACGATCTTCCAGAGATGTCCCCATACGCAGCGACCACACCTCATGCAGTTTGGAGTGCAGCACCCCGAAGAAGTAGTCGTCGTCACGGGCAAAGACGAGAGTGCCTTGATTGGCTAACACTTGTGAGTTTATCCACGCAAAGATACGGTGTTTGGCTACAGCGGGACTAACAATATATCGAGATTTCCCCTTCAAACCCTGTCTCATCC
>CAIPFY010000291.1 GCA_903864435.1 uncultured Chloroflexota bacterium
CACCCGTACCCGGCTGGTCTGCGCCGCCGCATCCAGCAGCGCCACGAAAGCCTGTGCATCTGCTTTGCTGGTACCCGTAAACAGTTCCTCGAATTGAACTACGAACAGCAGCACTTCCGCCCATTCGGGTTCGCCTTCCAACCCCGCCGCGCAGATGTCGGCAAAGGCTTCCGGCGCTTCCCGCATATCCGCCAGAAAGTTCTGCCGGATGCGCCGCGCTTCTAGCGGGTTCGGCTTCAGCTTTGGGAAGGCTTTGAGCAGCGCGTCGTACAACTGCCCCAGCGGTTCTACTCCCGGCGTGAAGCGCACAAAGCGCCAGTCTTTACTGCCCACAATCGCGTTAGCTCTCAAACGGGGGAGCAACCCCGCCGCCACCAGCGACGACTTCCCGCTGCCGGATGCCCCGGCTACCGCTACAAAACGGCTGTTTTGCAACTGGCGAATCAGCGCATCCGTCTCGTAGCCACGCCCGAAGAAAATGTCCGCATCCGCTTCATCAAACGAGCGCAGGCCGGGGAACGGTGAGCGATTAGCGTCCCACGCCACCATCCGCAGCGTGGTCACGTTCTCGCTGTCTTTGAGGTCGGGCTGCGGCTCAGGGTTGCCGCCATGCTTGGACAGGATTTCCAGCGTTAATTCTTCCAGCGCAGTCTCAAACTTCCGCCGGAAATCGTCCGGTGTGGTATAGGCATCCACGCCGCGCCGGATGATGCGTTTCCCATCTGCACCAATTCCGTAGAACACATCCGATGCAAAGAAAGCCTGTACCGCTTTGTACTGCCCATGCTTTTCGTCGAAATCCGCATCGGTCACATCGAAGGGCGGCTTGTCTGTCCGCCGATAAATGATCGTCTCAGGGCGCTCGGCATCCAGCGCGTTCATCAGTTCCCAGTGCGTCCCCGACTGATACGCCTTACCATTTTTATCGGTGAAGGGTGTCCCCATCCGCGACCAGAACAGCACCACCACGATGTCACATTCCGCTGGCGTGGGCAATCCCTTGTTGATCGCGTCCTGCGGCGTGAGGGTGGCACGCATCACCGTCCCCGCCCCCGGCTTGTCCCATGCGATTACCCGGAACACCACTTTTTCGCGGAAGCTCGGACGGTACGGCAATTGCTCGATCACTTCCAGCGCGATCTTGCGCTCATCGTTGACATCCCCCGGTGAGGATACGAATACGCGAATCTGCGGGACGGTTATCAGGGTTGCACTGTTCATCGCCAGCCTGCTTGTGCTTATTTGGGGGTAGACAATTCGATAATACCCGATTGTTGCCCGGATGCCGAGTCACCCCCGCTTGTAAAGGTAGGTTATTTACACATCCAATCCCTGAAAGGGCGGGACGGCACATAGGCCGTCCCCTACGAAGGCGAAAATGCGCGGTTGTAGGGGCTGGCCGGCGTGCCAGCCCGTCTTTGTCTTCGTTTTTGCCCCTTACCCGATAAAACCTGTCTATGAATGGGGTCAGGGAACGGGGGCGTTTTTCATTGGGCGAAAGCGCCCCGCCGCGCTATAGTGTGCGGACAAAATACAGTCGGCCTTTTGAGCATAGGATACGGTGGACGATGGATTTAGCAGCCGTTGATCTGGGGAACGAATCCGGGCGCGTGATGCGCGTCACCTATAGCGGCGGGAGCATCGAATGTGCCGAAGTCTACCGCTTCCCGAACAATCCGGTCACGGTTCGCGGCACGCTCCACTGGGATCTGCTGCGCCTGTGGCATGAGATCGAAGTCGGGCTGCGGCGGGCGCAGGAGCAACCGCTGGCCGGCATCGGCGTGGACTCGTTCGGCGTGGATTTCGGCCTGCTGGACGTGAACGATCAACTCATCGGCAACCCCGTCCACATGCGCGACGGGCGCACCGAAGGCATGATGGAGTGGGTGCTGGAGCGCGTCCCGCGCCAGACGCTGTGGGAGCGCAGCGGCGGCATCGGCTTCTACATCATCAACAGCCTGTACCAGTTGGCCGCGCTCACGCACCAAGCGCCTTATCAACTGGACGCGGCGCGTTCCTTCCTGACCATCCCCAACCTGCTCAACTTCTGGCTGACGGGCGAAAAACAGTCGGAGTTCACGCACACCACTACCACCCAGTGCTATAACCCGCTGGCGGGCGATTGGGACAAACCCACGTTGGAGGCGCTCGGCATCCCCACGCGCATGTTCCCGCCCGTCATCCAGCCGGGGGAACGCCTCGGCAGTTATAACCATGTGCCGGTGTTCACCGTCGCCAGCCACGATACCGGCAGCGCGGTGCTGGCCGTCCCCACCGAAACGCCGCATTTCGCCTACATCAGCAGCGGCACATGGAGTCTGTTCGGCATCGAAACGCCCCAACCGCTGACCAACCCCGCCGCGCTGGAAGCCAATTTGACCAGCGAAGGCGGCGCGTTCGGCACGTTCCGTCCGCTGAAGATGGTCATGGGGCTGTGGATTTTGCAGCAGTGCCGCGCCGCATGGGCGCATCAGGGCTGGGATACCGACTATGCGCGGCTGATCGCGCAGGCCGAAGCCGCCCCGCCCTTCGTCAGCCTGATTGACCCCGACGACGCGAGTTTCTTCCCGCCGGGGGACATGCCCGGACGGGTGCATGATTTCTGCGTCCGCACCGGACAGCCAGCGCCGCAGGAACACGGGGCGGTGGTGCGCTGCGTGATGGAAAGCCTCGCGCTCAAATACCGCCATGTGGTCGAACAGCTCATCGCTGCCGGTGAGCATCCGATTGATGTAATTCACATCGTGGGTGGCGGGGCGCAGAACGCGCTGCTGTGCCAGATGGCGGCGGATGCCACCGGACGGCCTGTGCTGGCGGGGCCGGTGGAGGCCACCGCGCTCGGTAACGGGCTGGCGCAGTTGATCGCGCTGGGCGAACTGAAGGATGTGGCGGAAGCCCGCGCCTTGATTCGCCGCAGCCACCCGCCCGTGCGCTACGAGCCGCAGGCCGGCGGTGACTGGTCAGCCGCTTACGAACGCTTCCGGGGGCTGATGACCGCGCCGTGATCCGCATCTACGGCTTCGACTTCACCAGCGCCCCCACCCGCCGCAAGGCCATCACCCGCGCCGCCTGCTGGCTGGAAGGGGACTCGCTGCATTTTGAACGGCTGGAGCGCCTGCCTGATTGGAGCAGTTTCGAGGCAACGCTGCACGAACCGGGCGCATGGGTGGCCGGCTTCGATTTCCCGTTCGGGCAACCGCGCCAACTCCTGACGGCGCTCAGCTGGCCGCTGGACTGGCCGGCCTATGTGCGACTGGTGGGCGCGATGCCCCCACGCACCTTCGAGGATACGCTCAACGCCTACCGCGCCCCGCGCCCTTACGGGGATAAACAGCACCTGCGCCGCACCGATGCGCTGGTACGCGCCGCCAGCCCGATGATGCTGTACGGCACACCCGTCGCCAAGATGTTCCAGCAGGGTGCGCCGCGCCTGCTGGCTGCCGGACTGAACATCCTGCCGGGGCGACCCAACGGCGACTCGCGGGTGGCGCTGGAAGTGTACCCCGGTCTGGCGGCGCGGCGCTTTCTGGGGCGCGTCCCCTACAAGAACGATGACCCGCGCAAACAAACCCCCGACCAGCGCGCCGCCCGTCAGCGGCTGCTGGACGCGCCCTTCGCGGCGGTCTACGGCCTGCGGCTGACCGGGCTGCACGAACCCGCTCTGCTGGACGACCCCAGCGGCGACTCGCTGGATGCGCTGCTGGCGGCGCTCTCGGCGGCACACGCGGCGCGACAGCCGGATTACGGCCTGCCGCCGGATGCCGATGCGGTGGAAGGCTGGATCGCCGGCATCCCGCCCGCGCTGGCCTAATCAATTTCCGTTTTATAACAAAATTCATTACCAAAAACACAAGAATACGTTACACTGTTTAGATGCAAATTGAATAAACCGGAGGCTCATCATGCGTATTCTCTTCACCCTGCTTACCGGAATTCTGTGCATCAGCTTGGGATGGTCTGCCGCCGCGCAAGACACGCTCCTCCCGCACCCGCGCCTATGGATAACGCCCTCCAGCCTGACGCAATACCGCAGTTGGGCGCGGCCGGATAACCCGTTCTATAGCGAATCGCTGCTGCCGCTGGCGGAATCCGCCAGAACGCTCATGGATGAAGGGGCGCTCGAAAGTGGCGATCTGGGGATGGTTTCGTATGAGGATTACCCCGGCGAAACCTATGCCAACCTGTTCGCCTTCATGTCGCTCATCCATCCCGATGCCGACCAGCGTGCCGACTATGCCGCCCGCGCCCGCACGCTGCTCATGCGTATCATCACCGCTGCCGCGCAGGGCGCAGCCGAGGGCGAACCATTCCGTGATCCTGCCTTCAGCACCGGTGATCGTTCGCGCTGGTGGGGAGTGAGCTTCGCGCTCACGGTAGACTGGATTTACCCGGTCTTGAGTGCAGAGGATAAGGCGCTCATCCGGCAAGTTTTTCTGCGCTGGCAAGATGAACTCGCTCATGCCGAAACCACCAACATGAACCACCCCGAACCGATTGGCGTGGTGAATGACCCCGTATTACTCAGCAACCCGGACGCAGTACGCTGGTCAGGGAACAATTACTACACAGCGCACATGCGGAACATGGGCATGATGGCGCTGGCCTTCGACCCGGCAGATGACCCGGATGGCGCTCTGCGCGGGTATCTTCAGCAGGCAACGGGAGCGTGGCTGTATGTCAATGACCACCTGATGCGAACCGACGCAGCCGGCGGATTCGGCACGGAAGGTTTCGAGTACAGTCCGCAATCCGTCGGTTATGTGGCGCAATTCTTGCTGGCGCTGCACACCAGCGGCATGGATGACCCGGCGGTGGGCGGGCAGCAGGTGACATTCGCAGGCAATCCATTCTGGGATGATGCAGTGTGGGCGTGGTTTCACTCGCTCAGTCCAGCCACCACCCTCAACGCCGACTATGATCTGCCTGTCTACGAACCGGCGTGGTACGGCAGCGGACAGGATTACCTCACGCCCGACCCGATTCAGCTTTTCGGCGCAATTGCCATTTACGACTCACTGGCGAACAATACATCTCGCTTGAACGCCATCCGCTGGTTGCAAACTGACACGCCGATGGGCGGCGCAGATGTGTTGCTTGATCGTTCCAACGACTCGCAGGAGTTGCACCGCACCATCCTGTACTATATGCTGTTCGACCCCACCGCTCCCGCACCAACTGACCCGCGCCCGAATACGCCCACGCTATGGTACGCTCCCGGCTTGCGGCGGTTGTTAGCGCGTACCGACTGGAGCGCAGATGCGGCGTGGTTGACCTATAGCCTGAGTTGGGATCGCGTAGACCATCAGACTGCAAACGGGAATAGCTTCGAGTTCTACAGGAAGGGCGAATGGCTGACCAAAGTGCATCTGGGCTACGATCTGGATTACATCTCGTCCGACCATTTGAACACCCTCACCGTACAGAATGACCCGATTGACCGCAATGACTGGCGCTTGATGCTACGCGAACGCGGCTCACAATGGTTGTACGGCGCGAATGACCCGCCGCCGCCCGTGTGGAGCAGCAGCGACGACGATCTGTACATCAGCGGTGATGCCACCCCGCTGTACAACAACGACTACGAAGAACTGCATGGCGTGAACCTCGTCACCCGTTCGCTGTGGTGGCAAAAGCCGGATGTTCTGGTGATCTATGACCGCGCTGTAACCGCTGCACCGGATCGTATCAAACGCTTCATGCTCAACTTCCCGGCTGACGGCATAGTGGACGACACACGAATCACCATGCGGACGGACAGCGGACAGCAGTTGTTCATCACATCGCTCCTGCCCGCCAGCGCCGCCATCACCGTCGCCCCGCTTCAGGACGAGGCCAGTGATGCCCCCGCCCACTTCGAGCCGATGCGCTATCGGCTGGAAATCAACGCGGGCGGTGCGCCGGATGTGCGCTTCCTGACCGTGTTGCAAGGCGCAGATGCGGGAGTTGCTCCAGCTGCCGTCACCTTTACTCAATGCGCTGACTCGCGCTTTGAGGGTACACAAATCGGAGATACGGTGGTTTTGTTCGCCCACCAAGCGAATGCGCCTGCAAATGATCTAACCTGTGCGCTGCGTGCAGGGACAACCCGCGTCATCCTGACTGACTTCACAGCGGGCATGTCCTATGATGCGAACTGGGACGGCGCGATCTTGACGGTTCAGCCGGGGACAAGCCTGACCGCCGATGCTGCCGGAGTGCTGCGCCTGACCTTCTAAACACCACAACAGGGCGGAAATGGCGTTGCTGATCGTCCACCGCCCTATAAAATTTCCATAAATGAAGTAAGACAACAGGGGGTGAGAAGGTCAAATAAGGGAAGAAGGAGAACAACCCAATGACTCAGACCGAAACGACTTTGACCACCGCCCCTGTCCTGCATCCGGCCACCCGGCTAGGCCCCGTCCATTACACCGCTGCCAACGCCGAACGGCTGGCGGCCTTCTACCGCGATGTGCTGGGCTTCCAGATTCACGGGCAAGAGGGCGACACGGTGCGACTGGGCGCAGGCGGTGAGGATTTGCTGCGCCTGACGGAAGTCCCCGGCGCACGGCCTTCGCGCCGCACGACGGGGCTGTACCACACCGCCTTTCTCGTCCCCAACCGCTGGGAACTGGCGAACCTGCTGCGGCGCATCGCTGAAACGCGCACCCCGATTCAGGGCATGAGCGATCATGGCACGCATCACGCCATCTACCTGCCGGATGCCGAGGGCAACGGGATTGAACTGGCGTGGGATCGTCCGCAGAATATGTGGCCCAAGACCCTGAACGAGATGCTGGCGCACAATCAGGGACTCGCGCCGGAAGTGGTGTTCAGCGCCTTGACCGAGCGCGAGGAAAAGTGGACGCAGTTGGACGCGGGGACGCAGGTCGGGCATGTGCATCTGCACGTTTCAGAACTCCCGCCCACGCGCCACTTCTACAACGAAGTCCTCGGCTTCGGCCTGCCGTTCGATTTTGCGAATCCGGCTCCGTCGTCCTTCGCGGATACTGCCATTTTCTTCGCGGCGGGCGGCTACCATCACCACCTCGGCACGAACATCTGGCAGGGCGAAGGTGCGCCGCCGCCCCCGCCGAACGCCTCCGGCCTGCGCCACTACACGATTGTGCTGCCGGATGCGGACGAAGTGAACCGCGTGGCGGAACGGGTACGGGCGGACGGCGTAGACATAACCGCCATCGAAGACGGTTGGCTGACGCATGACCCGTCGCGCAACGGCATCCGGTTGGTCACGCCGCAACACGTCTAGCGCCCTCACCCCCTGCCCTCTCCCAACCGCTGAGTACAGCTAGGAGAGGGGGAGGGAAAGATGAAGGAATAATCATGCGCGTCCTGCTTGCAGAAGATCACAACCTTGTCCGGCAGGGAACACGCTTATACCTGCAAAGCGAAGGCATCGAGATTGTGGGCGAGGCCACCAATGGCCGCGAGGCGGTGGAGATGGCGCGGGCGCTGCGCCCGGATGTGGTGGTGCTGGATATTCACATGCCCGAACTCACGGGCATCGAAGCCGCCCGCCGCATCCACCACGAACTGCCGGAGACGCGCCTGCTCATCCTCTCGGCCTACGATCAACCGGCCTATGTGAGCGCCTTACTGGAAGCGGGAGCGGACGGCTACGTGCTGAAAACCGCTGAACTGAGCCAACTGCTGACTGCGCTGCGCGAAGTGGCACAGGGACACAGCGCCTTCGACCCGGCGTTGATGCACAACACCGCCAGCGCCCTGACCGAACGTGAACGCGGCGTACTGCTGCAAGCCGCGCACGGTCTGACCAACAAGCAGATCGGCGCGGCGCTGTTCATCTCGGATCGCACCGTGCAGGGGCATTTGCAGAGCATCTACGCCAAACTGAACGTGACCACCCGCACCGAGGCCGTGACGACGGCACTGGCACAGGGCTGGATTAAACTCGACTAGCCGGAAAAACCGGAGGACCTATGCCAAACGCTCTGTTCGCCCTGCTGCTCGTATCGCTGACCGCCAACGGTTGGCTGGTGTGGCGCGTGTGGCGGCCTGTGCGCCACCTGTCCGCCGGGGCGGTGCGCCTCGCGGAAGGCGAACTGGGCACGCTGGAACACCCCTGCAACGGCGTAAGCGAGATCGAGTCGCTGCGGCGGGCGATGCTGGCGATGGCCGGTCATG
>CAIPFY010000292.1 GCA_903864435.1 uncultured Chloroflexota bacterium
AGCAGGCAGGACAGAATCAACAAAAATCGAACGTTCAAACGGGTGAGCGCCATAGTTCTCTTTCCGATGGAAGAAACTTCATCAGTGTACACTGAAGCGGTCATACCGCGCCAAGTGCCGGATGGCATGAGAAATGGGTGAAAGATCGCCAGTCGCTTCGCGTGAGCAGACTATAATTCCGCTTGTTCAGACTGTAATGATAAAGGAAGCAAAACGTATGGCGAACATGCAGGGCAAGACCGTACTGGTGACAGGTGCGACCAATGGTATTGGCAAAGTGACCGCTATCGAACTGGCGAAAATGGGCGCACAGGTGGTCATCATCGGGCGCAGCGCCTCTAAAGTGGAAGCCACCTTGACCGAGATCAGCGCCAAATCCAACGGGCAAGCGCAGGTGAGCGCACTGGTGGGCGATCTGTCGTTGCTGGCTGAAGTGCGCCGTCTGGCTGCCGAGTTCCGCCAGAAGTATACGCGGTTGGATGTGCTGGTGAACAACGCGGGCGGCGTGTTCAGCGAGCGTAAAGTGACCGCCGAAGGGCTAGAGATGACCTTCGCGCTGAACCACATGAACTATTTCCTGCTCACTGCCCTGCTGCTGGATATGCTCAAGGCCAGCACCCCGACGCGCATCGTCAGCGTGTCATCCGGCGCGCACACGATGGGCGCACTGAACTTCGATGATCTGCAAAACACGAAGGGCTACGGCATGGGCGGGTTTCGCGCTTACAGCCAGTCGAAAATGATGAACATCCTGTTCACCTACGCACTGGCGCGGCGGCTGAAGGGGACGAACGTGACGGCGAACGTGCTGCATCCGGGCGCGGTGGCCACCGGCTTCGGCATGAACAACAACAGCCTGCTGATGCGTTTGTCTGGCCTGTTCCGTCCGTTCATGCTCACGCCGGAAAAAGGCGCAGACACCATGACCTATCTGGCCTCGTCACCAGAGGCGGCAGGCGTGACCGGACAGTATTTTGATCGGCGCAAGTCGGTTAAGAGCGCCCCGTACTCGTATGATGAGGCGGCGCAGGAACGGCTGTGGCAGGTGAGCGAACAAATCGCAGGGTTGGCGCAGTAGGCCATACAAAAGGAGGGGCAGGTCGTCGCCGGACGATGCCCCTCCGTCTCGTTATTGGTGCGAACTACCCCATCGGTAGCGGGTGGTAAATTTCGAGTAGGTTGCCGTCCGGGTCACGGAAATGGGCGGTGCGCATCCCCCATTCCGGGCGATCGGTCGGCTGCGAAACAAACGTCACCCCTTTGGCGCTCAGCGTCTTCACTGCATCATCCAGATTATCCACCTCGAACACTATCAGCGCCGCGTCTTGCGCGTCGGCCTGTGCGGGGGCGGCCTGCTTGCCCACCACTTCAGCCATCAATTCACGTTTGAACAGCGCCAGCGTTTGCTGTTCGTCCAGCTTAAAATCCGCATAGACTTCTTCCGGGCTGCCATAGCCCAACGGCAGGCCGAGTACATCCTTGTAGAAGCGAAAGCAAGCCGGGAAATCACGAACCAAGAGGCGATACTGACTGATGTGTGGTTGCATATCCCCATCTCCCTGTTACGGTGTACGTTACAGGAAGTTTAGAACATAATTTCTGTTTTGTCAACCGCCGCCCTCCGGCAGGGGCATAAGGGGGAGTAAGGTGGAGGCTGTCTGCACCGCCTCCACCATGCTTCACTTTTCCTGATCTTAATGGATGCCGTGCGCCACCCCAAACCGTTTTACGCGCCGTACTGGGACGAGTATAATGCGGGCGGTGGTAACGAAAGAGGAGGATATGGCCGATCTAGAACAGGTGCTGCGGGCGCTGTATGAAGATCCCGCTTTGCGCGAAGACATGAACGATGACGAAGCCAATGCTTTGCTGACATGGGCTGAAGCGCAACTACCGACGCTGGTAGCAAACGCGCCGGATGATGCGGCTTTCGAGGAACGGACGCAGGCATTCAAAACCCTGCTGACCGCCATCAACCGCTATATCGGCTTGAGCAGCTACGCCCCGTCGGACGAAACGCAAGCCGCGCTGAACGAGGCATTGGCCGCCGCGCCTGACGCTGGCCTGTCACTCGACCCCGCCGCCGGACTGAGCGCCCAATCCGCCGCGCCCCTTAGCGGCGTGGAAGCGGTCAACGCACTGACGGCGGCGCTGCGACCCGCTACCCCGTCAGCCGACACACCCGTAATCAGCCCTGATGATGACCCACAACCGGCGGATTGGTCAGCCGCATTCAATGAGGATGGACTGTAATGAAAATTTCTCACCTGCGGGCATTCCTATTCGTCTGCACGATCAGCCTGTTACTGACCGCCTGCGAAGTGGAGCCGCCACCTGTTGCGCCGCCCACCACCCTGCCGACCACTTCGGTACCGCAGGCCAGCACCCCCACCAGCGCCCCGGTGGTGAATACCCCCAGTGCGGGTAAGACCCCCACTTCCGCTTCCGCCACCAGCACGTCCAGCGTTCCCGGTTTTCCGCCGGGTGTGACCCCGCTGACGGCTCCGCTGGGTTGGGGCGGTCAGAAAAGTTTTTGGACAGTCTGGTTCACCGCGCCAACGGGTAGCCGCGACCCCGCCAGCTATGTCGGCGGGATTGATGTACCGTTCGAGCAGATGATAGACAGCACCCAAACCACGCTGGATATTGCGGCCTTCGAGTTCAACAACGAAGTGCTGACACAGGCCATTCTGCGGGCGAAAGCGCGTGGCGTGACGGTGCGTGTGGTGACGGACAACGAGAACGGCACGCAGGACACCAAAGACACCTCGCTGGCGCGGTTCGTGGAAGCCGGCATTCCGGTGGTGGATGACGGGCGCAGCGCCTTGATGCACAACAAGTTCATGATTTTCGACAGCCAGTATGTGCTGACCGGATCGTGGAACTACACCGTGAACGATACCTACCGCAACAACAACAACGCGCTGCTGCTGCGTTCACAACGGGCGGTGGACAATTATCAAACCGAATTTAACGAGATGTTCCAAGATAAGAAGTTTGGCCCGCGTTCGCCTGCCAACACGCCCTTCCCGGTGTTCGCGCAGAACGGCATCCCGCTTCAAATTTACTTCTCGCCAGAGGACAAGGTACTCACGCCGCTGGTGACAACCCTCAGCGGGGCGCAAACGTCTATCCTTTCCATGAACTTCTCGTTCACCGATTACGACGCCGCCCAAGCCATTCTTAATCGTGCCAGCGCGGGCATCAGTTTTCAGGGCATCTGGGAAACCACCGGCAGCGAAACCACGTCCAGCGAACTGCGAACGCTGTACTGCGCCGGATTGGATGCGCGGCAGGACGGCAACCCGTTTGTGCTGCATCACAAGGTGTTCATTGTGGATGGAACGACAGTCATCATGGGGTCGTTCAACATTTCCAGCAACGCCACCAACAGCAACGACGAAAACCTGCTGATTATCAATGATCCTGATCTGGCGGCGCTGTATACGTTGGAATTTCAGAAACGGTGGGCAGAGTCGAAGGTGCCAACGCGCCTGACCTGCAACTAATCTTTCGGCGCAGAATCCTCCCCTCTTTTCCCCTCCCCATGTATGGGGTAGGGATCAGGGGTGGGGACTCTTTCAGGCTTAGGGGTTGCGTGCCTTTCCCCCCGCCTTCGTAGGGACACGCTTCTGCGCGTCCGCCAGAGTCCCTACGAAACCGCACGCGCCGCCTTATGAACGCGGGATACGCG
>CAIPFY010000293.1 GCA_903864435.1 uncultured Chloroflexota bacterium
AACTGCCGACTGACAATCACGCCCGGTGCGTGGTATCCTAAGCGCGTTGGATGAACATACCTCTGAGGATTTGAACTGTGACGATTGCGCCTTCCTCATCATCTATTCCCCTGATTGACCATGCCATTCCGGTCTTTCGCCCCTACAGCGGCGAAGAAGAAATACAGGCGGTTGCCGAAGTATTGCGCTCCGGTTGGTGGGGGCAGGGGCCGAAAACGGTAGAATTTGAACAGCGATTCAGCGCGTTCGTGGGCGCGAAATACGCGGTGTCGCTGAACTCGGCGACGGCTGCGCTGCATCTGGCGCTGACGGTGGCTGGCGTGGAAGGCGGCGAGGTTATCACCACGCCCATGACCTTCGTCAGCACCAACCATGCGGTGCTGTACAACCACGCCACGCCCGTCTTTGCCGATGTGCAGGCTGACACGCTCAACCTCGATCCCGAACAGGTGGAGCGCAAAATCACGCCGCGCACCCGCGCTATTGTGGTCGTGCATTACGGGGGTCGTCCGGCGGATATTGACCGCCTGACCGAAATCGCCCGTGCCCACAACCTGATTCTGGTGGAGGACGCCGCCCATGCCGCCGGGTCATCGTATCATGGGCGTCCGGTGGGCAGCATTTCGCCGCTGACCTGCTTCAGCTTCCATCCCGTCAAGAATCTGGCGACGGGCGATGGCGGCATGATTACGCTGGACAATCCCGAATGGGATGCGCGTCTGCGCCGCCTGCGCTGGGTGGGCATCAATAAGGATACATGGGTACGCAGCCGCGATAAAGACAGCGCGGGCTATGCGTGGGAATACGATGTAGATGAAGCTGGCTACAAATATCACACCAATGATATCATGTCGGCGATTGCGCTGGTGCAGTTGCAGCGGTTGCCGCAGACCAACGCCCGCCGCCGTGAAATTGCCGCGTTGTATCAGGCCGGACTGAGCGATCTGGGCTGGCTGGAACTGCCGCCACTGGTGCCGGAGGACTGCGTTTCGGCGCAGCATAACTATGTGGTGCGCTGTGCCAACCGCGATAAGCTGGCGGACTGGCTGCGCGAACACCGCGTCGCCACCGGTATGCACTACACGCCTAACCATTTGCACGCCATGTATAAGCCGTATGTCACTGAACCGCTGCCGGTTGTCGAACGCGAATGGCTGCGGTTGCTCACGCTGCCGCTGTATCCGGCGCTGACCGATGGTGACGTGCAGTACATTATTGATGTGATTCGCGCCTACCATGCCTGATCTTTCGATTGTCATCGTCAACTACAACACCCGCGAACCACTGCGCCGCTGCCTTGAGTCCATCAAGGCACAGCGCGGGATGCTGGATGTGCAGGTGATCGTGGTGGACAACGCTTCCAAAGATGACAGTGCCGACATGGTGCGACAGGTCATGTCGGAGGCGCTGCTGATCGAACCCGGTCACAACACATGGTTCACGGGCGGGAACAACCTCGGCATGGCGCAGGCCGCCGCGCCGGTCACGCTCATCCTGAACCCGGATACCGTCTTTCTCCCCGGCACGATGCAAACCATGCTGGCCTATCTGACGGCGCACCCGCAGGTGGGCGCGATCACCTGTCAGATGCGCTTCCCGACAGGCGGCATTCAGAATACCGGCTCGCTCGTGCCGGCCTATGGCGATCTGCTGATGGGCTACACCTTCTTCGGTGTGCTGCTCAAGCCGCTGCGCGATTCCCGTCGCCGCAAGATGTGGTTCGAGGGATGGGGGCGTGATAGCACCCGCCCCGTCGAAGTGATTCCCGACTCAAACCTGATGGCTCCGACGGCGCTACTGCGTGAAGTGGGCATGTTCGATGAATCCTTCAAGCTGTACTTCACCGAGGATGACATCTGCCGCCGCATTCTAAATGCGGGGCGCGAGATTCATTTCGTGGCGGAAGCCGTGCTGCTGCACGAGGAACATGCCAGCACCAGTCAGGTGCAGCGCCTCGCCTCGCAGGTGTATTTTCAGGATTTGCTGGTGTTCACCCGCAAATACTACGGTTCGGCGCAGGCGTTGCTGCTGCGGGCGCTGATCTGGCCGACGCGCCAGATGATGGACGTGGCACAATGGCTGCGCGGTGAGCGCAAGGCGCTCTAGCCATGCCCGAACGTTCACTTCGCCATTGGTTGACCGGCGCGGTGCGTGTGCTGCTGCGCTCGCTATGGTCGCCGCTGTATGTGGCGTGGCTGCGGTTGCGGGTGGCGGTGTGGGGCAGCGCGGCATTTGAACATGCGGTGGCGCACTGTCCGCCATGGCTGGCGCTGCGCGTGTTGCAGGCGTGGGGCGCGGTCATCGGCGCAGAGATTGATTTTCACGGGCGGCTGAACCTGCACGGCACGTATGACATGCACGACAAACTCCGCATCGGGGCGCGTTGCCATATCGGCCCCGGCGTCACGCTCGATTTGA
>CAIPFY010000294.1 GCA_903864435.1 uncultured Chloroflexota bacterium
GGGGTAGGGCGAGCAGCAAAGAGAGGATTGCGAAACCATCTACAGGCCGGCAAAGACGCCGGACAAAGCGTTGGAGGGCGGAAATGCCGTTGCGCCACCGCCCGTAACCGTTTGCGCCCTTTTGAGAAATTGCGAAGCGGTCATGATAATGAAAATACCGAAATAGCAAACCGCATAGCGTAATTTGTTGTGAAATTAACATGCTTCTGGGTACACAGATAGGAGGCTCAGGCGGCTAAATGAAAAATACATTGCGGTAGTTATGCCGGACTAGAACACAGAGAAAACCATCGGGGCAGCGGTTTGTGAGATTTCAAGCGGTCTGGTCAATCATATTCGTTTAGTTGATGATAGCAGTCGTGATGGAAGGATGTCTATAGCGAATATTATGGGGATTGAAACATTCGCGTATCCGAAGAATCTTGGCGCTGGTTCGATTTGCCGCTGGCAAACGCTGTGGCAGGACGATCTGCGCCTGCACGCCCGCCTGTGGGAGCGTTACCGTTCCGACTCGGGAATGCGCGTCAACAGTATCAGGCAAAGCCAGCGGACTGCGCTGGCTTTGACGAAGGGCGCAAAATCGCACTTAGCATTGTTCATGCCCCATCTTTCGGGAAGTCGTCCGGCAAACGCTGCACCATCACCAGCCCGCGCTGAATGGCGAGGCGAACCAATTCGACCCGGTTGTGAACATCCATCTTTTTCATGATGTTGGCGAGATGGCGGCCAGCCGTATTCGGACTAATCGCCATTAAAGTCGCAATCTCGTTGGTTTTGTAGCCCTCCGCAACCAGTTGAATCACCTCTTTCTCGCGGGATGTTAAGATTTGCTCACTGGCATCATCCGAATAGGTGTCTTCAGAACGCAGGTTCAAACGGGGACTCACATACTGGTGTCCACTCAGGATAATTTCCAACGCCTCAAAAAGTTCTTCTTCCATCGAGTGCTTTAAAATATAGCCAGAGGCCCCGTCTCTCAAGGCTTGCGCGACCAATTCATCATCGTCATACATAGACAAAATGAGGACTTTGATGGCTGGATGCCGGTGCTGCATACGACGAAGGGTTTCTAGCCCGTTCAAACGCGGCATGTGCAAATCCAAAATAATCAAGTCAACGGTCACTTTGTCAGCGACAAGCAGCGCCTCCTCGCCATTATTCGCCTCGGCAACAACCACGTATTTGTGACCCATTTCCAACAGCGCAGCGAGGCCGCGCCGCACGAGGCTGTGGTCATCCGCCAAAATAACTTTGATAGGGGATTGTCCTATCATCATATTCTCCATAAATAGTGGGTATCTGTACGAGAAGGCACGTACCATTTCCGGGTTCAGACTGAATGTTCAGTCTTCCGCCTACAGTAATAGCGCGTTCTTGCATGCCGAGTAGCCCTAAGCTAGTCGCTTTTCGTGCATTAATTTCAAAACCACAACCATCGTCCTGAATGGTGATACTTAACGTCGGAGGAATACAATCGAGCGTCATCCAAATTTGTTCGGCATGGGCATGACGCGCCACGTTGGTGAAGGCTTCCTGGGCGATTCGATAGCAAGTGGTTTCAATCTCCGATGCCAATCGGATCAGGGTGGTGTTGCTTTGATAATGAACCCGTATGTGGCAGCGCCGTTCAAATTCAGATGCCAACTGGCGCAATGCCGCGTCTAACCCTAGTTTGTCGAGCGCAGGCGGTCGTAGGGCCTGTGCGATCGTTTTGAGCTGGTGCGTTGACTCATTGACATGGTTGCGTAGTTCGTCAATTTCTGTCCGCAGATCTTCGCGCTCTGGCGGCATTTTATGGTGCAACACCTGCAAACCCAGCTTAATCCCGATCAAAATTTGACCGGCTTCATCATGCAATTCGCGGGCGATGCGCTGGCGCTCATCCTCCAGCAAATCAATATTCCGCACTGCAAGCGATTTCAATTGTTCACGCTGCTGCTCAAGTTCTTTCATCAAACGCGCATTTTCGAGGGCGATGGCGGTGGAATTGCTTAATGACTCAAGAAATATCACATCTGACCATATGAAATCGGTATCTTTATTGTGCAAACAAATACAACCGACAGTATTTTCTTGGGCGTTCAAAATCGGAACACATACCGCATTATGAACCGAGAAGGTTTCTAGCAGCGTCCTATCCGCAATTGGATCAGCCGCGTATTGATTGCTTAAATAAGGACATTCGTTATCGCGCACCCAACCCGGAATACTGCCCACTTTCCAATCACGCTGAAACGGCTGCCAGTGATTATTGTGCCAAATATGGTCACTGTGCATCGAACCGGCATCGAGAAGTGCCGCAAACCCCGCTTTTGCCCCTAAGTAACCTGCCGCATTTTCAACCAACCGCTGTAGCAAAACATCCGAACTCACCGTCGCGTTCAAAACCGCATTGAACTTCAACAGTTTCTCGAAGGAATGATTCCACTCCACCATCTTGTCAAACAGGTGGGCGCGTTCAAAAGCACTGGTCAAAAGCAAGGCGATGGTTCGGATTTTCTCAATGTCATCCGCAGAAAAACCGTCCACACGGGCTGATCGCTGACAGGCCATGATGGCGAGTAAACTGTCTTGGTGATTGAGAACGGGGGCGACCAACAGCGCATAACCCGCTTCACTTTTTTCGTGGAGTGTCTGCTTATGGAGGATCACCCATTTCAAAGATGCCTCATGGTCGGGGGACAGGTCTTGACGGGATGGATCGTTATGATGAACCTTACATGAAGTGAGTTGCTCCTGCCGCAGTAACCCGACCATTGCCCAATCCGCATCAAAAATCAGCGCCAAATGCTGTGCCAAACGCGCACTCAATTCATTAGCATCCGGTTCTTGGACGGTTATGCGGGCAATTTGCTGAATCTGCGCAATCGCATCTTTTTTCATGGAACCAAGTTCAAAGCAACATCTATCCTTACGAGAGAATCCGGTGAAAGTGCTTTAAGGGAAGCGTGGGCTGAAAATAAAAGCACGTTGATTGTAAGAAATTTATTCAAGCGAGTCAAAATTCATACGGGTTTTTGCCCAAAAATACATGATTCATGTTATTGAGAGGTTGGGCAACTATTGCCTATAGTAATAAACCATAAGGGGTTGTTGGGTTGTGTGACGGAATAACGGGATTTTTCAGAGTGGCATCCCCTATATTCTTGATACTATATAGAGGTTTTTCTGATGGTTACGACTTTCACTGCTTCTTCCTATTCTTCATCAGAGCAACTTGCCGCTCGGCTCAACGAGCGCAGCACTGCTGAAGCAATCAACTCCATTCTCGACAATATTGAATTGATCGCGTTTTCGGTTAAAGCAGTAGACGGTTTTTTGCGCCGCAGTGAAGCGGTAGCCGAAAATGTCGCCGAAAGCGTTGCCGAAATGAAGGGGGCTGTCCCCAATAGTGTCAACCTGCTTGTCCTGCTGCCGCGCATCCTTGAGATGCTGCCTCAAATGCTCGATCTGGTAGAACGGTTGACCCAACTCTCCAAAACCCCTGAATTCCAGCGCCTCCTCGATATTTTCAGCAACCCGACCACCCTCAACGCCATCACTTCGATTATGAGCAATATCGAATTGTTGTCCATGATGGTGAACTCACTGGATAGCTTCCTGCGCCGCAGCGAAACCATTATGGATAACGTCGCCAGCAGCATTTCTGATGTGACCAAAGGCGCTCCGGTGGCTGATTTTGCGCAAACCGTCGAGATGTTGCCCAAACTCCTACAGGTGCTACCCCGTCTGGTGGATACCGTCCCGCAGTTAATCGAAGTGGGCGAACGCTTACAACCCCTGTTGGATTCGCCTGAATTTGAGGCTCTAACGCGATCCGGCATCTTCGCGCCCAAAACGGTTATGGTCGTGGGACGTGCAGGTGATGCGCTGGTCACGAGCTACGATCAGCACCATCAAAATCCCAAGTCGCTGGGGTTGTTTGGTCTGTTGGGCATTCTGCGTGACCCCGATATTCAACGCGCTCTGGGTTTTGCGGCGCAATTCGGCAAACAATTTGGCAAGAATATCGAATAGCCACCATGCACGAATTGTCTATTGCCTATAGCATCGTCCAAGCGGCGGATCAAGCGGCTGTGGAAGCAAATATCCCGCATGTGGATGCAGTGCATCTCGTGTTAGGCGCACTATCGGGCGTAGTCAAAGAAGCCCTTCTATTCAGCTATGACATTGCCACGCAAGGCACGCGCCTTGAGGGTTCACGTTTGGAAATTCGGGAAAATCCAGTCGTGGTTTACTGTAGCACCTGCCAAAAAGAACAAACGTTGCCGACGATACAACGCTTCCGTTGTCCTACCTGCGACACCCCCTGTATGGACATTCGGCAGGGAAAAGAACTTGAGATTGTAGGGCTAGAAGCGTGATGAAACCCCAACTGGTTGAACTGCGGACATCTGTTTTGAGCAAGAATGACCATCTTGCTCAACAACTGCGTGATCGCTTCGCACAAGCCGGTGTCTATGTGATGAACTGGGTATCCAGCCCCGGTAGCGGCAAAACTGCGCTCCTAGAAGCGACACTCACACACTTGCGCGAACGCGGCTTTCGCGTCGCCGCGCTAGTAGGGGACTTGGCAACAGAAAATGACGCGCTGCGCCTACAACGCAGCGGCGCTCCCGTTCGCCAGATCATTACAGCAGGCATCTGTCACCTTGAGGCCAATATGGTTAGTGTGCATCTCGAGGGCTGGACTCTGGCAGATTACGACTTCCTGTTCATCGAAAATGTCGGCAATCTGGTCTGCCCGTCGAGCTACGATCTGGGCGAAAACTGCCGGGTCGTGCTGATGTCGGTCACAGAGGGCGAAGATAAGCCCCTCAAATACCCGACGATGTTCAACAGTGCGGATGTCGTGGTGATGACCAAGATTGATCTGGCAGAAGCCTGTGAGTTTGACCGCGAAACAGCCCGCGCCAATATCCATGAAGTGTGTCATGACGTACAGATTACCGAAACCTCTGCCAAGCGCGGTATGGGACTCGAAACATGGATTGACTACTTGGTTAATTCTCGCCATGCGGCGGTGAATGAATGATTATTGCTTAGAAAAAGGAGCATTGTATGGCAACTCTGTTATGGTTGCAGGGGGGCGCGTGTAGTGGCAACACCATGTCGTTCCTCAATGCCGAAGAGCCAAGTGCTATTGATCTTGTGACCGATTTCGGCATTGACGTGCTATGGCATCCGTCTCTGGGGATGGAACTGGGCGAACAAGCTCAGAAAATCCTCTGGGATTGCGCTAATGGCAACCGTCCGCTGGACATCTTTGTGATGGAAGGCACGGTCATGCTTGGCCCGAAAGGGACTGGGCGTTATGACATGTTCGCAGAACGCCCGATGAAAGATTGGGTGACTGATCTGGCGAAACAAGCGCAAATTGTGGTGGCATTGGGCGATTGCGCCTGCTGGGGCGGCATTCCGGCGACGGAACCCAACCCGACGGACTCGGTCGGCTTGCAATACCTGAAGCGTCAACGCGGCGGTTTCCTCGGCCCGGATTTCCGTTCCAAGATGGGGCTGCCCGTCATCAATATCCCCGGTTGCCCGATTCATCCCGATTGGGTCACACAAATACTGGTCGCAATCGCCAGTGGTCGTGCGGGGGATATTGCGCTGGACGAATTACAGCGCCCGCAAACGTTTTTCAAATCCTTCACCCAAACCGGATGTACTCGCGTCCAGTTCTTTGAATACAAACAATCCACAACCGAATTCGGGCAAGGTACGCGCACCGGCTGCTTGTTCTATGAATTCGGCTGTCGCGGCCCTGTCACACGCTCTCCTTGCAACCGCATCCTCTGGAATCGCCAGTCCTCCAAAACTCGTGCGGGAATGCCCTGTACCGGTTGTACCGAGCCGGAATTCCCCTTCTTTGATCTGAAACCGGGGACGGTCTTTAAGACTCAGAAGATTAGCGGCTCCATTCCTAAAGAAGTCCCAACCGGAACCGACCATGTGACCTATATGGCTCATGCGGCAGCAGCGCGTGTTGCAGCCCCACAGTGGTCTAAAGAAGATATGTTTGTGGTTTAAGGGAGACAATCATGGCTGTGCAGAATATGAAAATTAGCCCCTTGGGGCGTGTTGAGGGCGACCTTGATCTGCGCGTCACCATCAACGATGGGGTTGTAACCGACGCATGGACAGAAGCGGCAATGTTTCGCGGGTTTGAAATCATCCTCAAGGGGAAAGACCCGCAGGCGGGTTTGATTATGACCCCGCGTATTTGCGGCATTTGCGGCGGCAGCCACCTGTATAAATCGGCCTATGCGCTGGATACGGCGTGGAAAACAACCATGCCCCACAACGCCACCCTCGTCCGCAATATCGCGCAGGGCTGCGAAACGCTGTTGAGCATCCCCCGCTGGTTCTACGCTTTGTTCGCCATAGACTTTGTGAACAAGAATTATGCCAAAGCCGCAGGTTATGAGGAAATCGTGCGCCGTTTTGCGCCCTTCGTGGGCACTGGCTACGAAACAGGCGTCACATGGTCGTCAAAGCCCGCCGAAGTCTATGCCATTCTGGGCGGTCAGTGGCCGCACTCCAGCTTCATGATCCCCGGCGGCGTGATGAGCGCCCCCACCCTCGCAGATGTAACTCGCTCCATCGCCATACTGGACTGGTGGGCGGATGCGTGGTTGGAAAAGCAGTTCCTCGGTTGCTCGGTTGACCGCTGGTTGGAAAATAAGACGTGGCAAGACATCCTTGCATGGATGGACGAAAACGAAAGCCAGCACAACTCGGATATGGCGGTCTTTATCCGCTTCGCGCTGGAAATCGGCCTCGACAAATACGGGCGTGGGCCGGGCGCTTTCCTTGCCACCGGCACGTTCTTTGATCCGGCTTTGTACACCAACCCGACCATTGAAGGTCGTAATGCCGCCTTGATTACCCGTTCCGGCATCTATGATGGTCAGAATTATCACGATTTTGATCAGGCGAATGTGCGCGAAGACCACACCCATTCGTTCTTCCGGGGCGAAGGCTCGCTGCACCCGTTTGAAGGTGTGACCGACCCGCTTGATCCCGAAGAAGCCCGCAAGCAGGGCAAATACACATGGGCGAAAGCACCGCGTTACAATGTGTCCGGCAAGGGCAATATCCCTATGGAAGTCGGCCCGTTGGCGCGGCAGATCATCGCGGGACGCTCCGATGCGGCGGCGCATCAGGACTATGACCCGTTGTTCGTGGATGTGCTTAAGGAACTCGGCCCCAGCATTTTCACCCGTTCGTTGGCGCGTCTCCACGAAGCGCCGAAATACTTCAAGCTGGTCAAGGGCTGGTTGGCCTCGCTGAAACTGAATGACGATTTCTACACCAAGCCGACTGAATACACCGAAGGTAAGGGCTTTGGCTCGACCGAAGCGGCGCGTGGGGCGCTGTCGGACTGGATTGTGTTGAAGGACGGCAAGATCGAGAACTATCAGGTCATCACCCCGACGGCGTGGAACATTGGCCCGATGGACAGCAGCAGCACACACGGCCCGATGGAACAGTCCTTCATCGGCACGACGATCAAGGATATGCACGATCCGGTTGAACTCGGTCACGTCGCCCGCAGCTTCGACTCGTGTCTTGTTTGCACCGTTCACGCCTATGATGGTAAAACGGGCAAAGAACTCTCGAAGTTTCAGGTAAACAATATGTGTTAGTGATGATGCAGGGGGCAAGTCCATTGCTCCCTGTTTCAGCGTGTTTCACATGACGTTTCTGCACATAGCGCCTAGTGTTATGGTCTGGAACGTCATTTGTTGTTTTTGCTATCCATTCAACTCGGTTGATCAGCAGAAAACGAGGCTGGAAGTTGCCAAACAGCCAGAAGTCAAAACGATCTTTGAACCACTGTTCCGATATCGGGACGTAACGTTGTTGCCATGAATACATTGATTATTGGCTGTGGAAATCTACTGCGCGGGGATGATGCTGTCGGCCCCATTCTGGTGCGCGTCATGTGGGAACTGGGCATTCCTGACTCGCTAACCCTTGCCGATGGGGGAACGGGTGGCATGGATGTCGCCTTTAAGATGCGCGGCGCCCCCCATGTCATCCTTGTGGATGCTTGCACGACTGGCAGCGAACCCGGCACGCTTTTCAAAATCCCCGGTGAAGAAGTCGAAACCCTGCCGCCGCTGACAGGCATCAATCTGCATTCTTTTCGTTGGGATCATGCCCTCGCCTTTGCCCACTGGTTGCTCAAAGACGAATACCCCCGAAAAGTGACCGTCTATTTGATCGAAGCCGCGCAGCTAGACTTTGGCGCAGTTTTGTCCGATCCTGTTCAGCGGACGATGGAAACGCTGGCGCACCGGCTGATCGAAGAATACCGCGAAACGGCGCCCCACCATGCAAGTTAGTTTCACCGATATGGGCTATTTGCATATTCCGGTTGAGATTGCGCGGGACTATTTCCCCGAAGATGTTCTAGTCGCCTTGCTCAAAGATCAAGAATTGTGGCTGCTGCCAGTACGTGGCGCAGCAGCAGGCGGGTTATTACTCAAGCAGCGCAACCTTCAGGGTGATCGAAGCGTCATCATCTGGGAGGCCGTGCAACCCCACACGCCGCTGGGAGCGCGTCCCGCCGTTTGGGATGAACAGCACCGTGCGTTGAGAGTCGCTCTGGAGGCCATGCCGTGACCCTTGTTCCGGGTGATGCTTTCGCGGCAGAAACCTTTATCGAGCGAGAAAACGGGCGCTTTGTGGTTTATTTGGAAGTCCATTTCTGGGAGGGCGATAACCCGGATAAAGTTGCGACTTACCGGCATCGTATTCAGGACTATGCCACGCGCAAACAAGCCGAAGTCGCTACCAAATGGATTCTGGTGGGAACAAACCGCGATTCAAAATTCCCAATAGGATAGACTGGATCGCACATGCTTAAAGTAAAGAAAAACAGTATTTTGAGGAACGTCTGATGATTACTCCGCAACCCATTGGCATTTTTCCGCTGCCCGTCAACTATCTGGTCTTACCCGACACTGAGCAAGGCGCTGAGGCTCACGCTCAACTGATGCAAGGGAAAATGCCGGCTGAGTTTCCAGCTGAATGGCGCTTTTTCCAACTGGCATCGGAAGGTCAGATTGATCGCGCTTACCAGACTCTCGCGGACGATTCTAGTCCAGTGGCGCGGTACAACCGTTTTGTGTTGCAGTCCTCGAAAGAGGACTATCAAACATTGGCTGATGAACTCGTGGGCGACCTGCGTCAGTTCTTGGATGTGGTCGCCTATACGCTGGGTTACATCGCACACGCGCCGGAAGTGGGCGCACTGGAAGGTGAAGCACAGGCGTTTATCTTGATGGCGCAAGCTACCCAGCAGATTGAACAGGACGATGTTCCGGCAGCGTTGGATTTGCTGACGCAGGCCATCAGCGCCGCGCAAACAGCTTCGCCCGTCTTTTCCGCCCTGCTGCACAGTACCAAGCTGGAAATGCAGCGCAAACATGCCGATAGCCATATCACGATGATTCCGGCTTTCAAGCAAGTTCTGCAAACCCTACACCGGACGGATTTAGAAGTTGCGAAATCGGAAGCATGGCTGAATCTGGGCATCACCTATCAAGAGTTATCCAATGGTCAGCGGGCTTCTTTGCTAGAGGCCGTCAAATGCTACCAACAGGCGCTCAAGGTCTTCACCCTAGAAGATCACCCGGAGCAATATGCTTTGACGCAGAGTAACTTGGCCTTGTGCTATCTGGCGATACCGCTGGTAGAAGCCAGCGACCGCCTGCGGGCGGGGATTGCTATACAGGCGCTTAAGGAAGCACTCAAAGTGTATCAGCGCGATACCCATCAAGACCAGTGGGCCAGCACCCAGATGAACCTTGCCAACGCCATGCAATATCTCCCGACCACGCACCCCCGCGAGAATCTGGAACGTGCGGTTGAAACCTACGAGGAGATTTTGCAGGTGCGTAACCCGCAAACCGACCCGATTGGCTATGCCCGCCTGCTGGCGAATCAGGCCAATGCGTTAGCGCATCTCGGCATTTTCAACCACGCGATTCCCAAACTGCAACAAGCACACAGCCTGTTTATGCGCAACAAGGAACGCGAAGCTGCCGAGGCCACGCTGGAATTACTCAATCAGATTCATGATCGCCAGCGCGAGGTCGCGCAAACAGACGAATCGTCATAGTCCCTTGAAAGAGGCCAGATAAACAATGACCACCGCAACCACCACCGCAGAACAAACGCTGGACACGCTGGCAGAACGGGTTGATAAGACGATTGCTGAGGTGAACAAACTGGCTGAGGCTGAACGCAAAAAAGCACTCGACCTGAAAGAGGCCATCGAAGCCTTTCACAAAGCCGGCCTAACCCGCATCGTGCAAACCTTGAAAGCAGACCCACGCGGCAAGGAATTGCTGTTCGCCCTGATAGACGAACCCGAAGTCTATGCCTTATTCACCATGCACGGCATCGTCCGCCCTAGCTTGCCAACCCGTGTGGCGCAGGTGATTGACCGCGTGCGTCCCTACATGCAATCGCACGGCGGTGATGTGGAACTGGTCGAAGTTCAGCCCGATACCGTGTATATCCGTTTACTCGGCGCCTGTAACGGTTGTTCGATGTCAGCCGTCACCCTGCGCGAAGGGGTGGAAGAAGCCCTGCGTGAGCATGTGCCCGAAATCCAAAAAATCGAAGTGGTTGAAACCGATCCTGTCCCGGCGCTCATCCGCTTTGATGATATTCCCACCCTACCCCATCAAGAAAATGGCTGGATTCAGGGGCCACCTGTGGATGCGGTCAAGGATGGTGAGGCTTATCGCCTTGACAGCGATTCCACCAGTATCCTGATTATCCGCCTCGATCAAAAGCTGATGGCGTATCGCAATCAGTGTGCGCACCAAGCCTTGCCGCTGGACGGTGGCCTGATTGACCGCCTAAACGGGACGCTTACCTGCCCCTTTCATGGGTTCTGCTATGACGCCCGTTCTGGTGAGTGTTTGAGCGCACCCCAAGCACAGTTAGAGGCTTTTCCCTTACGCATTCAGGACGGCATCATTTGGATACGCCCCATCAGCTAACCTTTCCCAGCGTGCGCTTAGGGGCAGAATCCACTGGCCGATTGAGCTTGCCCGATTCGCAACCGACGCCTTCGTATTTGTCTATGCCGCGTGGGGTCTTTATGACCGATCGCCTGTTGGTGGTAGCCGATACAGGCAATCACCGCGTCATGATCTGGCATGGATTGCCAACACAACATGGGCAAGCGGCGGATGTGGTCTTGGGACAACCGGATTTTTACAGCCAGCGCAGCGCAGGTTGTGGCGTCGAAAACGGCTTCCATACCCCCGGCGCCGTGCTGGTGGTAGATGGCGTCCTCCTCGTCGCCGATGCGTGGCATCACCGCATTCTGGGCTGGAACCGCGTACCCGAACGCAGCGGTCAACCTCCTGATTTTGCGTTGGGGCAAACCGATCTTCAGTCGGTGCAGGTCAATCGCGGCGCAAGCGTGTCCGCCCTCAGCCTGTATTGGCCTTACGGAATCGCCTATATCGCCGGCTATTTCTATATCGCCGACACGGGCAATCGGCGCGTTCTGGGGTGGAAAGGCTTGCCCGCGCCGGAGCAACCGCCCGATTTTATTCTGGGGCAAGACTCGGCAACGGACGGTTTAGAAAATCGGGGACGGGGCACGAATCACGATACATTTCGCTGGCCTTATGCGCTGGCAGGCAACCAAGATGTGCTGTATGTGGCCGATTCAGGCAATCACCGCGTCTTAGGGTGGTCGCCGCGTCCCGATCAAGATCGTCCGGCTGATCTGGTTCTGGGGCAAAAAGATTTCACCCTCTGGCAGGAATTCCCCTACCGTCCACAAGGCGCGGCGGCGCTGCGCTTTCCGAGCGCGGTAGCCGTTGAAAACGACACCTTAGCGGTGGCGGACATGTCGAACAACCGCATTTTGCTGTGGCATCGTTTGCCCAAAAGCGGCAGTTTTCAGGCAGCGGACGCGGTTTTAGGACAGCTTAATTTTGATCAAAATGGCGAGAATCGCTGGGATGCGCTTAAGTTGGATACACTGTGCTGGCCTTATGGAGTGCATTTGCATGAGGGGCGATTAGCCATCGCGGACTCCGGCAATAATCGCGTCCTGATCTGGCAGATTGGCAAATGAGCGTGAAAGCCACGTCTGACATTCCCGGACAAGTTGTGCGGACGGCAATCCCGTAAAAAAATTCAAAGGAGCGTAATCATGTGTTTAGGTGTTCCCGGCAAAGTGTTAGAAACCTACAAATTGCACGAAACCCTGATGGGCAAAGTGGATTTCGGCGGCATCATCAAGGAAGTATGCTTGGCCTATGTGCCAGATATTCAGGTCGGTGAGTACACGATTATCCACGTTGGCTTTGCCATCACCCGCCTCGATGAGCAATCGGCGCAAGAGACGTTAGCACTCTTTCGAGAAACAGGGCTGCTAGAGGAAGAACTGCTGGCTGCCGACGACCATGCTGCGGCTTCTGAAACGCAACCTTCTTGACGAGGATCAATCATGAAATATCTGGATGAATTCCGCGACCCTGATCTGGCGAAACGCCTGTTTGACGAGATTCATGCCATCACCACCCGGCATTGGGCGCTGATGGAAGTGTGCGGCGGCCAAACACATTCGATCATTCGCAACGGCATAGACAAACTCCTGCCGGACAAAATCGAGTTGATTCATGGCCCCGGTTGTCCGGTCTGCGTCACACCGCTGGAAGTGATTGATAAAGCTCTGGCAATCGCCGCCCATCCCAATGTGATCTTTTGCTCGTTTGGCGATATGCTGCGCGTCCCCGGCAGCGGGCAAGACCTGTTCTCGATCAAGAGTCAGGGTGGCGATGTCCGCATCGTCTATTCGCCGCTGGATGCCGTTAAACTGGCGCGGGAAAATCCGTCGAAAGAAGTGGTTTTCTTCGGCATTGGCTTTGAAACCACAGCTCCCGCGAACGCAATGGCGGTCTTTCAGGCCAAACAGCAAGGGCTGATGAATTTCTCCATGCTGGTTTCTCATGTCCTCGTCCCACCCGCGATTGAGGCGATCATGGCCTCACCCACCAACCGCGTGCAGGCGTTTCTGGCGGCGGGGCATGTCTGTTCGGTGATGGGCTACTGGGAATATGAACC
Source organism: uncultured Chloroflexota bacterium (assembly GCA_903864435.1). GTDB lineage: Bacteria > Chloroflexota > Anaerolineae > Aggregatilineales > Phototrophicaceae > CFX2. Next base: position 13,114 of record CAIPFY010000294.1, read on the forward strand.
GATAGCCGAACGCTACCATGTGCCGATTGTCGTCACCGGCTTCGAGCCGCTGGACGTGCTGGAAGGCATTCGTCGCACTGTGATGCAGTTGGAAGCCGGACGCGCCGAAGTCGAAAACGCCTATCCCCGCGCTGTCCAGCGTCAGGGCAATATACCGGCACAGACCATCCTCAAGCAGGTTTTTGAAGTGGGCGAACGCAAATGGCGCGGCATCGGCAACATCCCCAACAGCGGGTGGCATTTGCGCGGGGAATTTCGCCAGTTTGACGCTGCCGCCAAGTTCGCGGTTGAGGACATTCAAACGCAAGAATCCCCGCTGTGCCACAGTGGCGAAGTCCTGCAAGGGCTTATCAAGCCGAATCAATGTCCGGCCTTCGGGAAAGAATGTACGCCCCGTAAACCACTCGGCGCGACGATGGTTTCCAACGAAGGCGCGTGCGCGGCCTATTATCAGTACGGGCGCTTTGTGTCATTGGAGAGCATTACATCATGACTGTCGGCGTGGATTTTTCTGAGTGGGTCTGTCCGCTGCCCTTGCGTGACTACCCCAACGTCATTATGGGGCACGGCGGCGGTGGAAAGCTCTCGGCAGAACTGATTGAACACCTGTTCATGCCCGCTTTCCAGAATAACCTCCTCGAAACGCTAGGCGATTCGACCATCGTCACCGTGCCACAGCAGCGTTTAGCTCTGTCTACCGATTCGTTTGTGGTACACCCGTTGTTCTTTCCGGGGGGCTGCATTGGCGATTTAGCGGTGTATGGCACAGTCAACGATCTCGCCATGAGTGGCGCTCGTCCCCTGTATCTCACGGCGGGTTTCATCCTCGAAGAAGGTCTATCCCTGTCCGCACTCGGCAGCGTTGTCGAACGAATGGGGGCAGCGGCGCAGGCGGCAGGGGTTCAAATTGTGACCGGCGATACCAAAGTGGTCGAGAAAGGGCATGGGGACGGCCTGTACATCAACACCAGCGGCCTCGGCGTGATCCCCGATGGCGTACATATCGCCCCGCAGAACGCACAGGCCGGGGATGTGGTGATTGTCAGCGGCACAATCGGCGATCACGGCATGGCGATCATGAGCGTGCGCGAAGGGCTGGAGTTCGACACGGTAATTCGCAGCGACACCGCCCCCCTCAATCACCTTGTCGCCGCCATGTTAGCCGCGTCCAACGACATCCATGTACTGCGCGACCCCACGCGGGGCGGCGTGGCTTCTTCGCTGAACGAAATCGCTCGATCATCCCGTAAGGGAATCCTGATAGATGAGCGCAAACTGCCCGTAAATCCGGCTGTCGCTTCAGCCTGTGAAGTTCTAGGGATGGACCCGATTTATGTGGCGAACGAAGGCAAGTTGCTTGCGATTGTGGCGCGGCAAAATGCCGAAGCGGTTTTAGAGGCGATGCGCCAGCACCCGTTGGGACAACAGGCTGCCATCATTGGCGAAGTGGTGGAGCAGCATCCCGGCCTGTTAGTGGCACGAACGGGGATTGGCGGCACGCGAATCGTGGATATGCAGATCGGTGAGCAGTTGCCGCGCATTTGCTAAACAGAAAGAAGCCCTGTACGGCCCTCATGCCGTATCACTGTCGGGTCTTCCCCCGTCAAGCCGAAGACCTGTGCCAGTTGGACATCCGGTGGGGATGGTTTGCCCTTGAGCTTGTCCGATTGCGCCAAGCGGCATACTGCTTTACTGGGATAGGTTACTAGAATCTAGGAAATGTAAGGGGACATCACGTTTCTGAATGGGGAATTGCGCCTCGACAATGAGATCGGACGTATCCTGAAATTGCATTGGATGCAGGATGATGCCGCGCATCGGGCCAGCAAAAGCGTAGCTGTTCAACTCGGCCCACTCGCCGATGGCGCTGAAACCGATGTGTATTTCATACGGCGCGCCCTTCTGGATAAAGGTCGCCATTTCACAGGCTGGCAGTTCTCGTACCGTGAAGGGTTGACCGTCGCGGGTTTGCAGCGGTGGATGGGAGTCGATTTTCAAGATGCGCCCGATTTCCATTTCAAAGAAATCAGTCGCCGTTCCACCGGCGTGCAGAATGCCCATGAAATTGCCGTACCGGTTTTCGCTACTTTCCATCAGCAGGGGTGTCACGGTGCGCCACTGCCGCAAATTGGACTCCCAGTCCAACGAAGTCGTGCGTACCCCGATGAACTTCGTTGCAGGGACTTGCTTTACGACCACATCATGCACCCGTTGACCGTGTTCACGAATCTGCTTCAAGCGTGACTCAATCGTGCGAATGCGGCGCATTTCTGCCAGCACCTGCTGTTCGAGTTCCGCCTTGCGCAGCAGCAACATTCCCTGCATCTCGTCCAGCGAGACATCATCGTTGACAAAGCGCTGAATCTGGTCGAGCGAAAGCCCTAGTTCCTTCAGCGCAACGATGCGATTCAGGGCGCTGAGCTGCGTGGCGCTGTAGTAGCGGTAGCCACTGTTAGGATCGGCATTGACCGGTTGCACAGCGGGGGCGTGCATCATGACCACCGGTTCTATCGCCTTGAACCCCCATCGCTGGCGCGAACGGGTCGCCAATTACGGCCTGTTGGTGGCGCTTCTCGTCCTCATGGTGATCTTTAGCACGATCAACCCGAGCTTCTTCGCGCTGGCAACCCTGCTCGAACAAAACACGGCGCTGTTCACCCTCGGCCTCGCGCCGGCAAACGACAGCCTGCCGCTAGGCATCATCGCCGGTTTCATCGTGGCGGTGCTAGTCGAAGTGTTCAACGCCTTGCTGATCGTCCGTGCTGGCATTAACCCGCTAATCGTCACCCTCGCCTGCTGGATTTGGGCGCGGGGCTTGGCGATCCGCTTCACCAGCGCGAAATCCATCCCCGTGCTGTTCGAGATCAGCGCGACCAGTTTGCTCGGCCTGCTCACCTTCGCAGTAGCAGGCTTCATTCTGGCACGCACTCGCCTACGGCACGAACACCACGAACGACTGTGCCACGCTCCACGCGCCCACCGCCGCGCCGGATACCGCCCGCACCCGCCAGTAGTACAGGCCGTTGGTCAGCGAAAGGGTGGAATGACTCAGGCTTGGGGTGGTGGCGGCGGGATAGGCCAGCGTTGTAAAGGCTGGACTGGTGGAAACCTGCACTTCGTAATCCGTTGCGTCGGCCACCCGCGACCAGCTCAGGGTGACGGTATCGGTCTGAAAGAAGGCCGTCTGCGGCGCCGCGTCAGTCGGTGACAGGATGAATACGGTGAAGGTGCTGCTGACCGGAGAAGTAACGCCGCCGGGGAACAGCGCATAGACCTGCCATGCGTAATCCAGACCTGCGACCAGATCGGCAGGTGGGGTATAACGGGTGAGCGTGCCGGTGTAGACCTTCGTCGCGGGGGTCGCCCCCAGCGTCAACCACAGTTCGTAGTTCACCGCGCCGGAAAGTGCGTTCCACACGAACATCGGACGCAAGCCGCCCGCGCTGCTGCCATCAGCGGGGGCGACTAACGTCACTGGCGGCACGGATGTAGGCGGAATTGGTGCGATGACCGCGCCAACGCTATCCTGTCCGGTTCGTTCGACTCCGGTCATGTCCAGCGTGACAAGATTGCTCAACTCCTGCGGGGCTGGCACATGGTCATCATCGGCAAGGAAGGGCGGCAGGCTGATTGGCGGGTAATTCGGCACCGGGCCGGAGGTCGCGCCGGATAGCGTATTGATCGCATTCTCGCCCCGCAACTGCGTCTCGTTACAGGTGGGATTGCCCGCCGCGCAACCGGACTGTTCCCCCAACCCCAACGGATGATCTGCCGGGCCATTCCAGATCACATTGTTGACGATTCGCAAATCATCATCGGCGTGCGCAGGAGATGGCGCGTTCCCCTGCGCACTGCCGCTATAGGCCCCGAACAGGGTGAATTGCTGCCACCGAGACTGCACGTCCGGGTTGTAGAACACGTTGTTATACACGTAGACATGGCGGTTAGGGATGCGAACGTAGTTCTCGCCATCACCGATTAGGCTGTTCCCCCACCCGCCCTGCGCAGCATACTCATCGCAGCGTTGGCGCCCCTCGTCGCCGGGTTGACCATCGCAACTGCGCCCGCCAAATACCACTTCAAACAAATGACTGCGCGACCCGCTATTTCGGAAGGTGTTATACGCGATCAACACATTGTATCCGCCCTGCACACCCACGCCTGCGCCTGCGATGTCGTGAACGAGGTTGTTGACGAAGCGGATGTAGTACGCCTCGTATCGCAGGAACGGCGGCTCCATAAACTGAAACCCGGTTCCCTGCCCTGCGGTAAAGCCGCCCGTCCCGCAGTCGTAGATTGTATTCGCCTCGTACAACAGGTAGGCCGAACCGCCCTTCGCATACGCGCACCAATCGCCTGCATTATGGATGGCGTTACCGATCACATGCCCGTACTGCACAGCGACAAAATCAATCGCGTTATCCCATGCGCCGGAAATGTTGCTTCCTTCGATGTAGATATACGTTGATTGGTTGATCTTGACTGTCTCTTGCGTCTGGTATGTATCCGGGTTGGCTCCGGTGATCGTCATGCGGCGCAGCAGGATATGATCGCAGCGTTCGCAGTGGAAGGCATCCACGCCGGGGGTGATGTCCAGCCCGATGAAGTACACGTAGCGCGAATCGAACATATTGATCGGCGCGTGCAGCGTGACGGGCTGTCCCACATTCACAAACATGATGGGATGCTCATACGTGCCGTAGCGCAATTCCCAGTAGACCGGAATCGTGTTCTCGGCGTAATCCCCTGCGACCAGATTGAATTGATAGCCTGTCGTCAATGCCGTGCCCCTCGGCACACGATTCCACGCTTCGACCAGCGTGCGAATAGCCGTTGGCAGGGTATCGCCGGCATTCGCGTCATTCCCGTGAACCGGGTCAACCCAGATTTGCGTCAGCACTGGCGTGCCCATATTGTAGTAGCGGGTATCCGTGTCTTGAGCCGAAACCAGCAGGGGAGCGAACACGAACAAAAGCACCGTCAGCAGAATAGGCTTCATGGGGAACACCTTTGGACAAAGCAACATCCGTAATAAATAGAGTACCTCTATTCTCTATCGTTCTGGCTAACGAAAATCCGAAAGGTGTTCTCTGGTGCGTTTACAAAATCGAGAGGCAAGAAAGCCGCCGGCACACGGCATAGGCATCCTCATCCCCAATCCCGCACGGTGAGGGGCGGCGCGGCGGAACGCTGCCCTTTTGCACGTCCCTCCAGATTCAGTATCCACTCAAACACATTCCCACCCATGTCCAGTGCGCCAACAGGCGACACCCCTTCAGGGAACGCTCGGCCTTGTCGCGCAGGTACGGCAGGAGCAGCGGTTTGACCCGCGTGAGAAGGTCGTCGGGCAGATGAACAGGCATGGGGAATCCCCTGTAGCGCGTCACTATCTCTGATCGTATAACAATTATAACGTTTTTGAGAGAAAGCTGTCGAGCGAGAAAAATCGCAGCGCGTCTACGAGGGGGCGCACACAGCCCCGACCTGTTCCGGCGGGGCTGTACACTTGACTGACGGCCTCAATAGGTGGCGCGTCCGCCCGACAAATCGAACACAAAGCCGGTGTTGAAGCTGGCCTCCGGCGAGACAATCCACGCCGCCAGCGACGCGACCTCCTCCACCGTGCCTAGTCGCTTCATCGGCACGCGCTCCACCATGTATTTCAACTGTTCGGGCGAAGTTTTTTCGTTCATCGGCGTGCGAATCACCGCCGGGGCAATCCCGTTCACCGTCACGCCGGACTCGGCTACTTCTTTGCCCACGCCTTTGACCAGCCCCATCACGCCCGATTTACTGGAAGCATAACCCGCCATCCCCGGATTGCCTTCTTTGCCGCCAATCGAGGCGATCAACAGAATGCGCCCGTATTTGCGTTCCAGCATCGGCTTAAGGGCATATTTCGTGACGAGAAAGCTGCCGAGCAGATTCACACGCAGCACGCGCTCATACACCTCGACATCGTAATCCACAATCGGCGTAGACGTTTGACCGATGATTCCGGCGCTGTTGACCGTCACATCCAAGCGCCCGTGATCGCGCACGATGTCATCCACGCACTGACTGACCTGCGCGGCGTCCGAGATGTCCAGCGTGTGTGCAGCGGCACGGATACCCGACTGTTTCAGGTTGCTTACCGCCGCCGCCAAACCCTGCTCATCCATGTCCGCCAGAATCACGGTGCAGCCCTCACGCCCCAACCGTGCCGCGATTCCATAACCAATCCCGCTGGCCGCGCCCGTCACCAGCGCCACCTGTTCCGCAAAACGTCCTGCCCACATGGTCATAACTCCTTATTCAAAAACCCGATAAACCCCACCAGCGCAGGTAAATCTGCGCGGCTTTTTCCAATTCGTGAATTTCGACCCATTCCACATCGCGGTGCGCCTGTTCAATCGAGCCGGGGCCGAACAGGACAACTTCATCCGCAATTCCGCCATACGCCCATGCGTCCGAGGCATACGGCGCAACCGTCGGCGCACGTCCTGACCATGCGCTAATCTGCTGCACAAACGGCGAATCCGGCTTCTGGAAAAACGGGTTCAGCCGATGCAACCATTGTACCGAAATCGGCAACGCGCATTGTGCCTTCGCCAGCGCGACAATCCGTTCGCCTTCAACAGTCGGGTCTTCGCCCGCCGTCAAGCGCCGATCTATGTTGATCGTGCAGCGGTCAGGGATGATATTATGCGCCTGCCCGCCCCGAATCATGGTCACGCTCAATGTTCCGGTGCTGAGGTCAGAAGTGGGCGGGACGGCCTGTAACCGCGCCTGCTCCGCCATCATTGCGCCGATGATCGGAACGGCTGCCGTGATCGCGTTCTGCCCCAGTTCGGGGCGCGACGAGTGCGCCGCCACGCCGCTGATCTCCAGCACCAGCCCGACTGTCCCTTTGTGACCGCAAATCGGGCCACACAGCGTCGGCTCACCCACCACCAGTTGATCGAAGCGAAACCCTTTGCGGCGCACCCAGTCGCGGAACACCGCCGCGCCATGTGCGCCGGTTTCCTCGTCGGCGGTGGCGCATACCACAAGGTTAAACGGTAGCGGCCTGCCCTGTTCATGCAGCGTTTCCAGAAGCGCCAGCAAAATCGCCAGCGTGGGCTTGGTATCCACCGCGCCGCGCCCGTACACGCGCCCATCAGCAACCCGCCCGTCAAACGGATTCCCTTCCATCGTTTCCACGCCCACCGTGTCCAGATGGGTATCCACCGCCAACCAGCGTTCGCCCGCGCCACGCCACACACCGTACACATTCGGGCGACCGGCGTACACCTCCTCGGTTTCGACCTGTGCGCCAAAGGCGGTGAACCACGCGGCGACCTGTTCCGCCAGCCGTGCCTCGCTACACGCGCCGGAACGCACCCCCGCGTTTACCGGCCCCACGCTGGGAATTTGCACCAACCGCGTCAACCATTCCACAATCCGCTGCGTTTCAACCATCTTGACCTCGGATTCGTTGCGGCACCCCCGCAAACCCATTAAACTTGTATGTGACCTATTACTTCTCGCAACAGGAGCAACAAAAATGACTGATCGCAATCTGCCTGAATGGATGGGCAAGAATCGTGGTCTAACCCCCGAAGAAGTGGCAGAATTTCTCGCGGGGCCGGTGGTGGCACGAATCGCCACCATTGATGAAAATGGCTTCCCCTACATCACCCCGGTCTGGCAAGAATGGCGTGATGGAGCCATGTACATTATCCCGCGTGAAAAAACTGTTTTTGTAAAACATTTGAAAACCAATCCTAAAGTTGCCATTTCGTGCGCACTGGACTCCGGAACCTACACCCGCTTGTTGATGCGCGGTGAAGCCGAAATTATCTCCGGCCCGGCACGCATGGAAGGGTTGGTACTGGAAATCGCGTCGCGCATGTCCATTCGCTACCTCGGCCCGCATGGCCCGGAATACCTGACCAGCAGCATTGACCGCCCGCGCTATCTCATTCGCGTCAGCCCCTCCACCGAGCACAAGCTGATTACGTGGGACGGCGTGGAATGGGCAGAAAAGTACCTGAATAAGTAACAGCAAGCAGGGCGGGTGAATATCCCGCCCTGTTTCTTTGATTTAGCCCTTCACGGGTAACTGTGCCACAAACGCCCGCAGCCCATCCACCAGTTGCGTAATATCATCATCTGTAACCGCGCCGCCCATGTGACCGATGCGAATCGCCTGCTCCTTGTAGGGGCCAAAGCCAACCGTAATCTGGAGATTCTTCTCGCGCAGCAAGAAATCACGGATGGCGGCTGAACGCACCCCTTCCGGGCAGAAGGCCGCCGTAATGGTGGGAGCCATCTGCGAGGCCGGTACGAACAGCGGCATCCCCAGTTCTTGCAGCGCCCCGCGCAAATGTGCCGCCATGCGCTGATAGCGTGCCTGCCGTGCGCCAATCCCCTCGCGCAGCAGCGAACGCAGCGCCGCCCGCAGCGCCAGCACAATCGAGGTGGGCATGGTCACGGGGAACGGATGCCAGTCGCCCCAGTTCTCCACATACCACTGCCAGCGTTTCAGGTCGAGATACCAGCTGCGGGGTGTCCCTTCCGGGCGGGCGGCAATCTTCGCCCATGCGCGATCACTGACCGCCACAATCCCTAAACCGGGCGGGGCGCTGAGCGCCTTCTGCGAAGCCGACACGCACAGATCAATCCCCCACGCATCGGTTTCCAGCGCCGAAGCCGCCAGCCCCGTCACCGCGTCCACCATCAGCAGCGCGTTAGAGTTCGCGTGTACCGTTCGGGCAATCGCTTCAATCGGGTTTAGCACCCCCGTCGAAGTCTCCAGATGCACCAGCGCCACCGCCACCGCTTCTGGGTGATCTTGTAGCGCCAACCGGAACGCATCGGGATCAAGCGGTTGACGGGGGTCACACTGAACAGCCACCGTGTTCACACCGTTAGAACGCAGAATTTCGGTCAGCCGTTCACCGAACCAACCGTTGTTGCCCACAATCACCGTTTCACCCGGCAGGAAGGTGGAATGCACAGCCGAATCCACCGCCAAACTACCCGACCCCGGCAGCATATACACCCGCCCTTTGGTCTGATATACGGTTCGTAGCAAATCTATAGTTTCGTTGTGAACATCAACCCATGCGTCGCCGTAATGCGCTTGCACGGGTTGCGAAAGAACAGCCAGCACTTCCGGTTCCAATTCCACCGGGCCGGGAATAAGCAGACGCGGCACCATCATCAAAAACTCCTTTTGTTCATTACCAACAGTATGTGCTTACCTCATCCGGCGCTGGCTTCGCACGCTGCCAGCCGGAAAACGACCAAAATATTGCAGGTTTCATTAGCTTGACACAGATTATTGCATGCTTTGTAGGAGTATGTTACATTCATAGGTAGAATCCAACTACAACCAATACTATTTTCGATTTGAGCAATTATGGTACTCGGCGCCACTTCTAGCACCGCACACACCTTAAGGCGTTTCGTCGTTCAATACGGCGTATATGTCTCGCTGGGCTTGCTGCTTATCGCCGCACTCATCCTAACGCCTAACCTGTTTAGCGAACAAACCCTGACCGTGCTGCTCAAGCAGTCGGCCCAGCTGGGCATCATCGCCATCGGTCAAACGCTCACGCTGCTGGTCGCCGGCTTGGATCTCTCGGTGGGCGGCGTGATCTTCATGACCTCGGTGATTATCGCCCGCGTGAGCAACGGTGTGGATAGTGCGCTGCCGCTGGCGATTGGCCTCTCGTTCCTGTTCAGCGCGGTCATCGGGCTGGCGAACGGCCTGCTCATCACCAAACGCCGAATCCCGCCTTTTGTCGCTACGCTGGCGATTTTCATCCTCGTTCAGGGTGCGGTACAAGCCTATACCAGAGGCGTTCCCGGCGGTTTCGTGCCGGAAGGTCTGAGCGTGGTCAACCAATCAGCCGGTTTCATCTCGATTCCGGTGGTGCTGTGGGTGGTATTAACGGCGCTGTTCGTGTTCGTTCTGCGCAAAACCCCGTTCGGACGACGACTCTACGCGGTGGGCAGCAACGCGGACACCGCCTCACTATCCGGCTTGAATGTAGACCGTTTCAAAATCGCCGCCTACATCCTGTGCAGTCTGCTGGCCTGCGTCAGCGGGGTGGTACTCACGGGCTATGTGGGCTATGTGGATCGCTTCATCGCCAGCGGCCTCGATCTGGACGCGATTGCCGCCGCTGTGGTGGGCGGGACGCTGTTCACGGGCGGGCGCGGCAGCGTACTCAGTACGATGGCCGGGGTGCTGCTCATCCAGATACTCAGCACGATGGCGCTGCTACTGGGGCTGTCCATTCAGACGCAGTTCATCATTAAAGGGGTGGTCATTCTGGCGGCAGTGGCGCTTTATAGCCTTGCGCGCACAGATTAATGTGAACCATGAAGGTATTTCAATAGATCTATGAGGAGACTGCAATGAAAAAGTTTGTCTGGTTGGCTCTGGTCGCTTTGCTGCTGATTGGCGGCGCGGTGATGGCGCAGGATACCGAAAAACCCGCCTTCACACAGGAAGAAATTGACGCTTCCCCCTACCTGCAAAGCGTCCTAGCGCGGCAGGAAACCATGTACGACACCAGCGCGTTCAAGAAGGATGGCCCGTACCGCATCGCTCTAGCGGCGCAGGGAACCAGCAACTCGTGGTCGGCGCTATTTGACGAACATGCCCGCTGGTACGCCGAAGAACTGGGCACCGATGTCATCGGCGAACTGCTGTATGCCGACGCTCAGGCCAGTGCCGATGTGCAGGTGCCGCAGGTCGAAGACCTGCTGGCGCAGGAACCGGATGCCCTGATCCTCGTCCCGATGGGCGCGGCGGCACTCTCGGCTCCGGTGGAACGTGCGATGGCGCAGGGCGTGCCGGTCATCCTGTGCGCCAGCACCGTCGAAACCGACAATTTCGTGACCGAAGTCGGCACCAACCTGTATGCGGCTGGCGCGTATCTGGCGCAGTATCTGGTTGACGAGCTGGGCGGCGAAGGCAACGTGGTCATGATGGCCGGCATCCCCGGCGTCACCACCTCGGATGTGATGGAAGCCGGCGCGAAGGCCGTGTTTGCCGCCAACCCCGGCATCACCGTCCTCGATGGTCAACCGGGCAACTGGTCTACCGCCGAAGCCAAGTCGCTCATGGAAACATGGCTGGCGAAGTACGGCGATGACATCAACGGTGTGTGGTCGGGCGGCGCGCAGATGTCGCAGGGCATTGTCAGCGCCTATCTCGACGCGGGCAAGGAAATCCCCCCGATTGGCGGCGGTGAGTTCGGCAACGGCTTCCTGCGCCTCGCCCTCGAAAACGAACTGAGCTATGCCGCGTGGCAGTACCCGAACGCGATGGTTACGCTGTGCATGGATATGGCTGTGAAAATCCTTCAGGGCGAATCGGTTCCGCGTTTCGTGGACTTCCAGGACTCTATCCCCGACACCCAGTACTTCACCGACGCGGAAGGCGCGAACTACTTCAATCCTGAATGGAGCGATGATGTGTTCGGCCCGATCCTGTTCCCGGCGGAACGTCTGGAATCGTTGGGCTTCCTCGTCAAGAAATAGTATCGCGTAGGTTCCGGGGGCGGCTGTTGGTCGCCCCCTTTTTCAAAGCTATCCCAACCCGAAGCAGCATCCTATGAACCAGCCCGACACAATTCTGGATATGGGTCGCATCTCAAAAGCCTACGCGGGCGTTCCGGCGCTGCGCGAGGTGTCGTTTTCCTGCGAACGCGGGAAAGTTCACGCGCTGGTGGGCGAGAACGGCGCTGGCAAATCCACGCTGATCAAAATTCTCGGCGGCGCGGTGCAGGCCGACAGCGGCGAAATCCGCTTCAAAGGCCGGTTGTTCACCCATCTTACGCCGCGCCTCTCGCTGGATATGGGCATCAGCATTATTTATCAGGAATTGGCGCTCAACCCGTATCTGACCGTCGCCGAAAATATCTTTTTGGGGCGTGAACCCAACCGCGCCGGAGTCATCCAGACGCGGCATTTGCGTCAGCAAGCCGCCGAACTGCTCGGCAAGCTGCATGTCCAGATTGATCCAGATGCACCCGTGAGCGAACTAACGGTTGCCAAGCAGCAAATGGTCGAAATTGCGAAGGCACTTTCGCGCAATGCCGATTTGATCGTGATGGATGAACCGTCCGCGATTCTGGTGGGCGAAGAACTGGAACAGCTTTTCAAAACCATTCAATCGCTGGTGGCGCATGGCGTAACCATCGTCTACATTTCGCACCGCCTCGATGAAGTATTCCAGATTGCCGACACGATCACCGTATTGAAGGATGGCGCGGTGGTGGGCAGCCGCCCGCGTGAAGGGCTTTCGCACCGCGAACTGGTGCAAATGATGGTGGGCAGATCATTGGAAGAAGTCTATCCCGCCCCCATCGGGCAGCGCGGCGAACCGGTGCTGGTGGTGGATAAGATTTCTAATGCCCGCCTGAAAAATATCAGCTTTACGCTTCATGCGGGTGAAACGCTAGGAATCGCCGGTATGGTCGGCTCCGGGCGCACCGAACTGGCGCGGGCGATTTTCGGCGCAGACCCCATCAGCAGCGGTACGATCACCATCAAAGGGCGGCTCGTCAACCATGCCAGCCCCGCCCACGCCATTCGTAACGGGATGGCGCTGGTTCCCGAAGACCGCAAAGCGCAGGGGTTATTTACCGCCCTGCCCATCCGGCAAAATATCACCCTGCCGATTTTGAACCGGCTGACCCGCAACGGGGTGCTGCAATCCAAACGGGAAACGCAGGTGGTCGAAGATGCCCGCCACAAACTCAGCATCAGCATGGCGAACGCCGATCAAGAGGCGCAATTCCTCAGCGGCGGCAACCAGCAAAAAGTGGTGCTGGCGAAATGGCTGGAAACGCGCCCTAGCGTCATCCTGATGGACGAACCCACACGCGGCATAGACATCGGCGCGAAATTTGAAATTTATCAGTTGATGCGCCATTTGAACGAACAAGGCGTCGCCATTCTCATGATCTCGTCCGAACTGCCGGAAGTGCTAGGGATGAGCGACCGCATTCTGGTGATGCGGGATGGGCAACTCGTGGGCGAACTCCCCCGTGAAACCGCAACCGAACAGGCGATTATTGAACGGGCGACCAGCGGGGTAGAAGTCTCATGAGCAGCATCGGCCTTCTCCAGAAACGACCTTTCAACTCCCAACGCTTCTGGCGACAGAACGGACGGCTGATTGCCGTTTACGGGCTGGTCGTCATCATGGCGCTCATCGGGGTCTTTTTCACCGAGCGTTTCCTGAGCGAGCGCAACCTGTTCAACCTGTTGCGGCAAACCGCTTTTCTGGGTGTGGTGGCGCTGGGGCAAATGCTGGTGGTGCTGACGGCAGGTATTGACCTTTCAATCGGGTCGCTGGTGCGCGTGTCGGTGCTGGTGTCCGCCATCCTGATGAGTGGCGATTCCAACAACACACTCCCGGCGATCCTCATCACCCTGCTGCTCGGCGCGGGCATTGGCTTTGTCCATGCCCTGCTCATCAACCGCTTGAATATCAGCCCGTTCATCGTCACGCTGGCCTCGTTTGTCATTCTGCGCGGCGTGGCGCTCACCATTTCCACCTCCCCCATCGGCAAGGCCAGCCGCGAAACGCTGCTGTTCTACGATCAGCGCGTGGGGCCGTTCTCCATTTTGTTCTTGCTGTTCGTCATCCTGATCGTGACGCTCATCTTCGTGCTGCGGCGCACCATTTTTGGGCGCTATGTGTACGCGGTGGGCGGGAATCAGGAAGTGGCACGGCTGGCGGGCATTCCGGTGCAGCGCGTCCGCTACGGCGTGTATATCCTGTGCAGCCTGCTGGCCTCGGTGTGCGGCCTGATGTGGCTCAGCCGCATGGGGGTGGGCGATCCGGTCATTGCGGACGGGCTGGAACTGACCACCATTACTGCCGTCATCATCGGCGGAACCAGCCTGTTCGGGGGGCGCGGCGGCGTGATGGGAACTATCGGCGGCGTGCTAGTGCTGGCGCTGCTGGCAAACTTGATGGTGCTGCTCAACGTGCAGCAGCAGTATCAGGGGTTAATCGAAGGCATCGTGATTGTGTCTTCTATCGCGCTGTACAACCAAGACACGCACTAAACACAACCTGCACCTGAGCGAAAACCAAAACGCCACCGGAAACCCGATGGCGTTTTGCTTTCATTTCGCTGACCTATTCCCGCGCTACGTCCCGCCGTACACCGTACAGTTCGTGATGCCGGGGTCAGTTCCAGAAGTGGATTGCTGCGTCCACGGAGAGTTATAGGTGTTGAACGGTAGCCCGTGTGTATCGTACACTCGCCAGTTAACACCAACCTTCCGCTGACAAAGGATGACCGGCACAGGCGTGTTCGATGGCAATGGCGTGGCTGACGGCACAGGCGTGTTCGACGGCACGGGCGTGTTCGATGGCACAGGCGTGTCCGTCGGCACAGGCGTATCCGTCGGCGCTATCGTCGAGGTGGGCGTGAGCGTTATCGTCGGCGTGAGCGTCACCGTCGGGGTCAGGCTCGGCGTGGAGGTATACTGCGAGGTACTCTGCGGCGTGCTGCCAGACGAACTCTGCGAGGCAGCGCCGTCCAGCGAGGAC
>CAIPFY010000295.1 GCA_903864435.1 uncultured Chloroflexota bacterium
CAGCGGCCCGTTCATGTTTGAATCGCGTAGCGCCGGTGAGTTCGTCCGCGTGACCGCCAACCCCAACTGGCACGGCGGCAGCGTCAAGATTCCGAACATCGTCTACCGTATGGTAGCTGACCCCGCGCTGCTCAATCAGTCGCTGGAAACCAACACGATTGACTACGCATTCATGTATCCCGATCAGCTGGCTCAGCTTCCGAACCCGGAAAACTACAGCACCTTCCTGTATCCGAATGCCAACTCCCCCATCGTCATCATGAACTTCCAAGACCCGGCGAATCCGCAGAATGCCTATGATGCGGATGGCAAGCCGGTGGAACTGACCCCCAACAAGTTCTTTGGCGATATTCGCGTCCGTCAGGCGATTGCGATGGGTTACGACAAGGCTGCACTGGCACTGACTCAGGGCGAAAGCGCCGGCAGCGTGCCGCTGTCTGGTCCGATCGTCCCGTCGTTCTACAGCGCGTATGATATGTCGGACATCGCCCCGTGGGCGTATGACCCTGAGAAGGCCACCGCTCTGCTGGCCGAAGCCGGTTGGACGGATACCAACGGCAACGGTACGGTGGACAAGGACGGCGTGGAATTTGAAGTGGATCTGGTCTACAGCAAGCTGGTTGACCTGTGGAGCAACGCGGCTCTGATTATGCAGGATCAGCTCAGCCAGATCGGCATCAAGATCAACATCGTCGAGCAGGAATGGAGCGCCTACCTCGGCAACGTCCTGCTGCCCGGCTAGTTCGACCTGACCATCGTCGGCTTAGGCGGCGGCACGGTAGTGGACGGCATCGCCTACAACCTGCTGCACAGCAAGAACGTCATCATTGGCGGCGGCGGCTTCAACCTCGCAGCCTATGTGAACCCCCGTGTGGACGAACTGCTGGATCAGGCGCGTACCACCTCCGGTTGCGCGGTGGCAGATCGTCTGCCGCTGTACCGCGAAATGCAGCAGATTGTTCACGACGAAGTGGCTTACGACTGGCTGGTGAGTACCACGCAGGTGCATGTGTTGAACAGCCGCATCAACGATTCGTACATCGGTCAGTGGGACGGGCTGCTGCCCATCACCTTCCCGAACTGGAGCATCAGCGGCTAATCGCGTCAGGGCAGATCTGGTAGCTGCCCACCCTGTCTGAGTGAGTGACCAAAGAGGCGCGGCGCAAGCTGTGCCTCTTTTGATTCCAGATTAGAACATCCGCAACAGCCCCCGCGCATCCCCTTTCAGGGACAGAAAACGAAAACAAAGATGGGCTGGCACACAGGCCAGCCCCTACAATCGCGCATTTTCGCCTTCGTAGGGGACGGCCTATGTGCCGTCCCGCCCTTTCAACACGGCAAATGTGGTTGGATGCGTACCTCCCCTTGAAAGCCCCGCATCTGTTGCGGAATCAAAATACGCCCGTCCACAGGGACAGGCGTATAGCACGCTTCAAACCGTCAGGAGCGAAGGCTTATTTCCCCGTCTTGCGCGGATCGAAGGCATCCCGCAGGCCATCACCCACGACGAAGAAACACAACACGGTGATGAAGATCAGGATGCCCGGCCAAATGATGAGGTGCGTGCCGGTGGTGAGGTACTTACGCGCTTCGGTGAGCATGTTGCCCCATGAGGGCGTAGGCGGCGGCACACCCAGTCCGAGATAGCTCAAGCCAGACTCGACCAGAATCAGCGAACCGGCATCAATCGTCAGCGAAACAATCGCCAGCGAAATCAGGTTCGGCAGCAGCTGGTGCAGCATCATGCGCCATGTCGGTGCGCCCAACGCCCGCGCCGCCACCATAAACTCGCGTTCCTTCAACGCCATCACCTCGCCGCGCACAAGGCGGGATGTACCAATCCAACCTAGCAACCCCAGCAGCACCACCAGCGTTTCCGGGGCGGGTGTAAAGATGACGGCTACCAGAATGAGTAAAAAGATGGTGGGAATGGAAGACAACGTACTGATGATCCAGATCACCACATCATCCACGCGCCCGCCGTAGTAGCCTGCGATCATCCCGACCACAATCCCAATCGTGAGCGAGAGCAGGCTGGCACCATAGGCCACCCCCAGCGACACGCGCCCGCCGTACATCAGCCGCGTAAGTTGGTCGCGCCCGATCTGGTCTGTTCCGAGGATGTAATCCTTGAATCCCGGCGGCTTATAGCGATCAACCACATTGGTACGGGTGGCACTGACACCCATCGTATTTTCGATGAAAGGCGGCAGGAAAAGGCACACCAGCGTAAGCAAGAACAACATGACCAGCGCGATCATCGTCAGCCGATCGTGCAAAACATGTGCAACAGCCTCCGACCACAGCGAACGCGAACGGCGCTCCTGCTGCGTCAGGCTGATGACTTTCGTATTCGTGGATGCCGGGGAAGTTTCCGCTGACATGGCTTAATGCCCCTATTCGTTAAACGGCTATCTATCCAAAACGAATGCGCGGGTCTACCAGACCATAGAGTAAATCAGTAATGAGCAAGCCAAAGATATACATCACCCCGCTAATCAGCACCGATCCCATAATCAGCGGATAATCGCGCTGGCTCACCGCACTGATCGTCAACTGGCCCAACCCCGGCCAGCTAAAAACCTGTTCGACAATGACCGCGCCACCGAGCAAAAAGCCAATCGCGCCGCCCAACAGCGTGACGATGGGGATGAGCGCGTTGCGTGCCACATGCCACGTATTGACCCGTGTGTTGCTCAAGCCTTTGGAATGCGCAGTACGCACATAATCTTGCGACAACACTTCCAGCACCTGAATGCGGGCATAGCGCGAAATGACCGCGATATTACTCAGTGAAAGCACCATCACCGGCATAATCATGTACGGGAGGCTTTCCAGCAAGTTGAACGTCACATCTTTTTTGGTGATGTCGCGCATCCCGCCCATCGGGAGCCAGTCTAATCGCACGCTAAACAGCAAGATCAATAACAGCCCCAACCAGAAAATCGGGATGGCGCTGCCCACCACTGACAGAATGCGCGAGAACTGGTCAATCAGGCCGCCATGATTGAGCGCCGCCGCCACACCCACCAGCACGCCGATCAGGTAACTCACCAGCAGCACGGGTATTCCGAGCAACAGGGTGTTCGGAACGCGCTCGGCAATCGCATCCCACACCGGTCGCTTGAGCGCGATGGACTGCCCCAGATCGCCGCGCAAAACGCCGTGCCGCGTCCCGTTAATATCCCACTGACCGTCGCCATCTACATCAATCTGTGCCCAATCGTTGCCAACCAACCAGTAGATATACTGCACCAGCGGCGGTTGATCCAAACCCAGCTGTCGCCTCAACTGCTGTGCCGCGCCGGGGTCGCTACTCGGTTTGAACGTAATGGTGGTAATGGGATCGCCGGGGGTGGCGAGCATCAGCAAAAAAGACAATAACGAAATGCCAAACAACGTCGGTATCGCCTGAAACACACGGCGTAGCAAGAATACGTTCATCAGCACACAACTGTAGCTGGTTTAGGATGATTGGACTAAAGCGGAGTATAACAACCGTTGGGAGATGGGGCAAATAAATCTCATACAACGGATATAACATTGGTATCATGATTCGAAAAAATGACCCGACTTGTACGCCCCCATCTTGTTTTGTACAATTATTCACAAGATGGGGGTTGGCTGCCGGAGTGGGGTTCTGGCGGTAATCTCGGTGCTACGGGTTGGGTGCAGGCCATCTCCTGTTCCCTTCGTCACAACATGCGCCACAGGCAGGTTTCCCTCCATATAGAGGGCTTATTGTATTTGTACGGGTATTCAGGAGGTTGAATGATGACAGAAGCAACATGGGAAAAGCCACTCGGCACAGTCGCGCCGATCTCGCAACCCGGCAGCAGGCTGAAATTCTTGATCGGCGGCCTGCTCATCTTGGGCGCTGTGGCCTATCTAGTCATTTCCGGCACCACTTCCGGCGCGAAATTCTTCATCACGATCAGCGAGCTAAAAGCCAACGCGCAGATAATCGGGCAGAGCGTCCGCATCTCCGGCGCGGTCATCGGGGACAGCATCCGCTATGATGAGCGCAACCTCATCATCGAGTTCATGATTGCCGACCTCCCCTCCGGCGTTGAAAATCTGGCGGACGCGCTGCATCAGGCCGTGAGCGACCCGAACGCGGAGCGCATCGCCGTGCGCGTCGAGAATCAGGTCAAGCCCGACCTACTTCAGCACGAAGCACAGGCTATCCTAACCGGCACATTGGACGCGAACGGCGTGTTCCATGCCAGTGAACTGCTGCTCAAATGTCCTTCGCGCTTCGAGGAATCCAAACCGGATCAATCCATCGTCAATCCAGCGGCCTAAACACGCCCTGACTTGACGAACCGGCACAGCCTGAACGATGATAAACACGAACCTGTGCGGGTTCGCGCAGGCTGTGCCGGGTCATTGACCGGATACCAAAGGCATCGTTTATGGCCTTAGTCCCCTTGAACTATTACGATCTACTCGAACGGCTGCCGCAGCCCGGTTGCGTGATCTGTACGCTGGTGGAACACGACACCCGCCGCTATCTGGACTCGCTGTTGTACGAGTATGCCAACGCGCCGGCCACGCATGTGCGCCTGCGTGCCAGCCGGGGCTTATGCGCCGCCCACAGCGCACGGCTGGCCGATTTTGGCGCGGGTGTGCTAGGCGTGACCATCTTGCAGGCGCAGGTGTTGGACGAAGTGCGGCGATTGGCAGAAGCCAACGGTGAACGCACGCTCTCGCGCCTGCTCGGATTGAGCGCAGGCGGGTCGTCCATCGCTGATCGGCTGGAACCCACCGAGGAATGTCCGGCTTGTTCGTCGGTCAACCATGCCGAAGCCGGGCACGCTCTCGCGCTGGCAAATGCCATCACCGATGAACGCATGATCGCCGCCTTCCGCCAATCGGACGGGCTGTGCCTACCCCACCTGAAAATGGTACTGCGCGAAATCCCCACCCCCGCACATCTGGAAAAGCTGATGACCGCGCAAAGCGAACACTGGACGCGCCTGCGCGAAGAACTGGAAACCTTCATGCGTGCCTACGACATGAACAAAACCGCCCCTAGCGATGTAGGGGCGGCGAGTGATAGCTGGCGGCGGGCGATGCGCCTGCTGGCAGGCCGCCCGCGCTGA
>CAIPFY010000296.1 GCA_903864435.1 uncultured Chloroflexota bacterium
CCGCTGGCTTTGTCGAATGGGATGAAGACCCGAAAGCCGCTGCCGCCCGTGAATGCCTTGAAGAAACCGGCCTCGTGGTCGAAGTGGTGCAGTTGATAGATGTCTTTCACACCCCCGACGATGGCGGCGCGGCGGATATTGTCATCGCCTATCGCGGGCGCGTCCTCAGCGGGACACTGACCGCAGCGGACGATGCGGAAGCCGCCGCGTGGTTCACCCGTGAAACGCTGCCGCCAGTCGCCTTTTTGCCCACCGAAACCGTGCTGGCGCGTTGGATCGCGCAGGAGATGGTCTGATGCGCTCATTTCGCCGCCCTGCGCTGATTCTGCTGGCGCTGACCGCGCTCACCGCCGTCGTCATCGGTTTGCTGTGGGCAACTAATGTGTTCGGCTGGCGTGCGTTTCGCCTTGTGGATGTCGAAACGTTCATCGGCGCAAAACTACCCGCCGGAGCAGTCTCTACGCAGTTCGCCAGCAATCGCCAGTTCGGGCGCATCATCTGGCTGCGCTTCGACCTACCCGCCGATCAGAGCGCCGCGCTGGACGCATTCCTGACCGAAGCGAACCTCCCCCCCCTGCGCGACCAGTTCACGCCCTTCGCAGCAGCCAACCCGCAGGAAGCCAGCCTGACGTGGTGGAACCCCTACGAGGCGCAAACTTACCGGGGCATACACCAGAACGCGAACGGCAAAATCATTGAAGTGCTGGCGACTGGCTCCACCGTCTACGTCCGCGCCTATACCATTGCCGCCCGCTGACCGCCACAATGGTCTTAACACCCCCTTGACGCTCCCCCGCCTGAGCGCGAATATGAAACACAGCATATTCATCTACTCAATTTGGGGACTGTAATGACCACGATTGGCGTTCTGGCGCTGCAAGGCGCTTTTATCGAGCATGTCAAAATCCTGCGGCGGTTGGGTGCAGAAACCCGCGAAGTCCGCCTGCCTGCCGACCTCGACGGGCTGGACGGCCTCATTATCCCCGGCGGCGAAAGCACCACCATCGGCAAGCTGGCTGTCGCATTTGGTCTGGTCGAACCGTTGCGAGCGTTCGCCGGTCAGCACCCGACATGGGGAACATGCGCGGGCATGATCTTTCTGGCAAAGGACATCGGCAACGACCGCCAGCCCATTCTAGGCGTGATGGACATCACCGTGAACCGTAACGCTTTCGGGCGACAGGTGGACAGCTTTGAAGTGGATTTGCCCGTAAAAGGGTTGGGCGATGAACCCTTCCACGCCGTATTTATCCGTGCGCCCATCGTGACCGCCGTCGCGGGTGAGGTGCAAGTTTTGGCAGCATTAGCCGACGGGCGCATCGTTGCCGCGCAGTCCGGGCATCTGCTCGCCACCGCCTTTCACCCCGAACTGACCGCCGATGACCGCCTGCACGCCTATTTCCTGAACATGGCTACACAGGCGAAATGACGATAATTGTCAAACTGGATAGAATTTGCTGTTCACATTCCCGTATCCGGTGCTAAAATGTGCGCGTTGAACCTTGATTGAGACATTTGGGTGCGAGGACTATGTACAACAAAATGTTCGTGAGCGAAGTCGAATCCGAGCAGGAAGACGAACTGCTTGAAGAAGAAGAGGATTTGGATTTCGAAGACGAAGACCTAGACGATATTGATTTGGATGAAGAAGACATGCTTGAAGAAGACGACATCCTCCTCGATGACGAGGAAATTGACGACGACGGCTACGAACTCGAAGAAGACGACGACGATTACCTCTACGACGACGACGACGACGAGGATGAGGACGAAGACGAAGACGGCTACTACGACGACGATGATTTCTAGTCGTCTCCTCGCCGGACTATCGCAGCCGGTTAGCGGGCAATTCCGCTGACCGGCTCACGACTGTGTTTCGTCTGCGCCCCACACCGTTGCCACAAAGCGAATACGCCCTGCATTACTTCTCGCGCAGCTTGTTCAGGATGTCCTGCAAGCCTGCGGGCAGCGGCGCGGTGAAGTGCAGCCTTTCGCCAGTGGTGGGATGGTCGAAACTC
Source organism: uncultured Chloroflexota bacterium (assembly GCA_903864435.1). GTDB lineage: Bacteria > Chloroflexota > Anaerolineae > Aggregatilineales > Phototrophicaceae > CFX2. The sequence continues at coordinate 2,019 of CAIPFY010000296.1, forward strand.
AACTCGGCGGCATGTAGAAAGTGGCGTTTCAGCCCCAACCGCTGCTTACGATAGCCATATACGCTATCGCCCACAATCGGGCAGCCAATGAACGCCATGTGGACGCGAATCTGATGGGTGCGGCCTGTGAGCAGGTTCACGCGCACCAACGCTTGTCCGCCGCTAAAATCAAACTCAGTTACGCGGTATTCGGTAATCGCGGGTTTGCCGCCACGTATCACCGCCATTTTTTTGCGTTGCTCAGGATCGCGGGAGATGGGCGCTTCGATGCGCCCGACCTGCGTAGCCGGAAGTTTTTCCAGCAGCGCCAGATACGTCTTTTCCACCGTCCGCGCCTGGAACTGCGCCATCAACTTGATTCGTGCCGCGTCGGTCTTGGCGATCACAATCAGTCCGCTGGTGTCTTTGTCCAACCGGTGAACAATCCCCACGCGCTTTTCAACAATATTCATGCGGCCAATTTCCGGCCAGCGGGACAGCAAGGCGCTGACCAGTGTGCCGGTTTCATTGCCCACGCCGGGATGCACCGTCATACCCGCAGGCTTGTTAATCACAGCCAGTTCTGCATCCTCATACAACACCTCTAGCGCGATGGCCTCCGGTTGCACCGTTTCCGGCTCCTCGCGGGTGGGGATCGTCACCTGTATCGTTTGCCCCACCTTGAGCTTGATTCCCGCCTTAACCGGTTCGCCATCTACCGTCACCCGTCCCTCTTTGATAAGCACTTGAATTTGGGCGCGGGACAAGTCATCACCCACCTGCGCCACAATCAGCTTATCCAGCCGTTCGCCTGCTGTTTCTACCGCAAATTCGATCTGCGTCTCTGCCATCGTTCACCATTCATTTCTGTTCGGGTTGGTCATTATAGCAGGATGAGTATGAATCCCTGCCAGCTTATGCTAGAATGCATTTTCAATGAAAAATCTGGTACTCAAGCCTAAAGGAGAAAGCCTCTGGACTCGCTCGAAATGGCACGCCGCATTGTGAATGTGGCCGAAGACAAAAAAGCCGAAGATATTTTGCTGCTCGATCTGCGCCCGGACGCCATCATCGCGGATTTCTTTGTGATTGCCACCGGCAACAGTGAACGGCAGTTGAAGGCGCTTACGGAATATATCCGCGAAGCGATGAAGACCGACTACAGCAAACTGCCACACTCCACCGAAGGCACCTCCGAAAGCGGTTGGATGCTGATGGATTACGGGGATATTGTGGTTCACCTATTTGTCGAGGAAAAGCGCCGCTACTACGATCTGGAAGGATTGTGGCGCACGGCGAACGTTCTACTGCACATCCAGTAATGCCCCACAGGGCGCGAACGGTTTCATTCGCGCCCTGCACATTCCCACTTCCAACCCGCCTACTCAAAAATCCAGGGGTCGGTATTACGCGGCCACGACACCAGTTCAGCGTCGGTGAAGAAGTTGGCGACTTCGCGTGCGCCGCTTTCCACCGAGTCGGAACCGTGAACCAGATTGCGCCCCACTTCGAGGCCGAAATCACCGCGAATCGTTCCAGCGGGCGATTCAAACGGCTTGGTCTTGCCGATGGTGGCGCGGGCAGCTTCGACGGCCTTCGTGCCTTCCAGCGCGATCACCACCACGGGCGAGGATGTGATGTACTTCACCAGCCCCTCGAAGAAGGGTTTGCCGACATGCTCGGCGTAGTGCGTCTCGGCAAGCGCCGCCGACACCTGCATGAATTTCATGCCGGCGATCTTCAGGCCGCGCTGCTCGAAGCGGCGGATGATTTCGCCAGTCAGGCCGCGCTGCACCGCATCTGGCTTCACGATAATCAGAGTACGTTCCATGAGTGATATGCCTCCATACACACGAAACGGGTCATTGCTGACCCGTTTGCTAACCAGAAATTCCGGGGACTGCCCCCAGCGTATGACCGATTATAGCTGATTGAGTGCTTTTCGATAAGTGTCCAACGCAGCTTGCAACTTGCCCTGCCGCATCAAGCCATCTCCCAGCACACGGAACACCGCCGGATTATTCTTGACCTTCTCGGTGATCTGACTCAGATCGCTCACCACCTCATCCAGTTGAGTATTGGCGCGGATGACCTGTTCGTAGTGCGTCAAAGCCTCATCCAACTGCCCTGCTTCGGCCTGCGTGCGTGCCGATTGCAGCGCGACTCGCACATCAATCGCGGCAGCCTGTGGCATGACCGGGGCGGGCGACGTGCCGCGCACCGGCACCGGACGGGACACGGGTTGCGGCTGCGGTGCGACAGGCGCAGGTGCAGGCGGCGCAACAGGAGTCACGGGCGCAACTGGCGCGGGTTGCATCACCACAGCGGTATTTTCTGACGTGCTGATGACTTCCATCAACCACGTCGGCACATCCGTTTGCGGGTTCAGCCCTTCCATCCACGCATCAATGTCATGCGGGGCGGGCATCTGCGGAGACACGAACTCAGCGGGAGCCGGCATATCGAGCACAGGCTGGCTACCCGTCAACCAATCCGGCAGGTCACCCGGCACCGCTTCGGCTTCCTCGAAAATGCTTTCTTCTTCACCCGCGAAGGCAGCTTCGGCTTCGGCTTCGACTTCTACCGTTTCGCCACCCAACCATGCCGGCAGCGCCTCGGTTTCGCCCACAGGGAGCTGTGTTTCAGGCAGCAGCGCGGCTTCGGCTAACGGAGGCGGCGCGGCAGCAGCAGCAACAGGCAAAACCACATCTTCGCCGCCGATTTTCTGCTGATACTCCTGCTCGAAAGCCACCACCCAGGGGTCTGCCGGGTCAATATGCGGATCAACCGGGCTGCTGACCACCGCAGAGGCGGCAAAAATATCCGGTACAAGCGGTTCGGGTTCCATCGTAAACAGCGTATCAATCGCCGCAGGAACAGGTTCCGGTGCGACAGGTACAGGCGCTTCGCTGGCAGGCGTGAAAATGTCATCCAGTTCGCTATCACCCGAACCCACATCGCCCCGCAACCAATCCGGCATATTCTCCACTGAGGGCGGTTCCACAATCGCGTCAATCAACGCGGGCGAGAAAGCGGGCGGTTCCGGCGCTTTGGGCGCTTCTTCCATCGGGATCGGCGGCCCCACTTGCTCCAGCAGCCAGTCGGGGAGTTCAGCCTTCACCGGCTCGGCATCGGGATCGTACTCCCCATGCAGTTCTTCCGGTTCGTCGCGTTCCGCACCCATCGCAAGCTGACTGCTCATCCACTGCGCCATCGAATCAGACGAGACAAGCTCGCCTCTTGCCAGCGCCGCGCCAATATCATCCATAGACGATGCGGCCTGCGGTTCCGGTTCAGGCGGCAGCACCGGTGGCAGTTCCACAGGCGCTGGCGGCGGCTCAGGCGGAGGAGGAGGCGCAACCGGCGCGGCGCTCACAGGCGCAGGCGGGGGTTGTACCACCTTCGGCTGATGCGGGGGCGGCGGTGAAGACCGCGCAGAGGCCAGCGCATCCAACCATGCAGACGGGTCTTGTGCCGAAAAACTAACGCTGGAAGCCGATGCTTCGCTAAGGGAATCCTGCGGCGTAGCCTGTAGCGGTGGCTCGTCAAAAGCGTAGGGTTTATAGCCGGGGCCGTCTTCCACAAACGTTTCTGGCAGAGGGGGCGGTTCGGCGTGCGTCGTCAATTCTTCTTCACGCACATCTGACCGCCGCCGCACAAGGCTTTCCATCCACGCAATCGGGTCATCCGCCATCCCTGAAGATGCAGGTTCCGGCGCAATCTGCGACTGGGATAGATCACCCAGCCAATCCAACGGGTCGGCCTGCGGTTCCGCAACAACCGAAGGCTCATGCACGCCTTCGCTGCCAGCCAGTCCGGTCAGCCAATCCATCGGGTTAGACGGTTCCGGCGCGGGCGGAACAGCCGCCGCAATGGGCGAAAGTTCAGCCGAACCTGCATTCCCGACAAGGCTCTCCAGCCAGTTCAGCGGATCAGCCGGGGGCAGCGCGGCTTCAGGGGCAGCACCCGCAGCCGACAAATCCGCAGTCATGAACGACAAATCAAGATTCGGGAAATCGCCACTGGGATCAGCAGCAAGGCTTTCCAACCACGACAAGCCACTGGCAGCGGCAGGTTCTGGCGCAGGTGGCGGCGCTTGCACCACCGGACGCGGTGGTGGCGCTTGCACCACCGGACGCGGTGGTGGCGCTTGCACCACTGGCGCTGGTGGTGGCGCTTGCACTACCGGACGCGGTGGTGGCGCTTGCACCACTGGCGGCGGCGGCGGTGCGGGAGACTGCGGCTGGGCTTTACGCGCCGCTTCTTCCTTCGCAGCCTTACTGCCTTCCGGTGGGGTATAGTTCCAATCCACTTTGGTATTCGGGTCCACGTAGCCGATTTCAGCACCGCCGTCGGTCATCAGGGTGTTTTCATCCACACCGACACGCTTCGCCAGCGTTTCCATCCAGCGCATCATATCATCTTGCGACATGGTGGCGAAATCCGGCGTACTGCTGGCCGCCGGAGCAGCAGCAGGCGGCGGGGGCGGCGCAGCAGGTGGGCGAACAGGCGGCGCTGGTGGCGCAGCCGCAACAGGTGGGCGAACGGGTGGCGTAGCCGCAACAGGCGGCTGAACAGGCGGCGGGGGCGGCGCGGCAGGACGGCGCGTGACAACCGATTCAATGCGCTTGCCCTTGTCCTTCCCCTCCGAAGGCACGTAACCCGGCTCATCAATTACCACGCTGTCGGGATCAATTTCCGGGATTTCGACATCTGCCGAAGTCGTGAAGCCTTCATTGGCTCCCTGACGCTTCGCCAGACTCTCCATCCACGCCATGATCTCTTCGGGGGTCATCGAGTCGAAATTGGGCGTATTATCGGCCATCACTCATCATCCCTCTTTGCATTCCGGTCATGCAGGCCTACTGCAACCAAGGCGGCAAATCAATATCATCAGCCGCCGGCGCTGCCGGAGCCTGAGGTTTCTCAAGCGGCTGACGCAACCAAGGCGGCAAGCGCGAGAACGAGAACCGTTTCGGTCGCTTTTCCTTGAGTGCTTCCATATCAACGGGCGCTATCTGCTGCGACTCTTCTTCCACGATGGCTTCCAGCCATGCGAAATCGCGCTGTTCACGCATCCCCTCGATCTCTTTGCCTTCGGGGGACATGCGATTTTCGCTACCCGGCAAGAACTCGCTCTCGATCTGTTCATCCTCTGGCGCGTCAAAATCCACATCCAAACCGGGAACCATCGCGTTCAACCAGTCCGGCGCATTATTGGCAGGACTGGAGGCGGCGACAACGCCACTTTCATCCACCCTCGCCAGATCATCCAGCGAGGTACTCATCTCGCCAAAATCAGCTTCCATCTCCTCCACTGGCACCAGTTTCGGCTCTCCAGCGGGAACCCCTGTAGCCGACGGGTTCATGTCGTTCAGCCAGCTAAACTCGCTGGACAGCGGTTCGGCAGAGGCTTCCTGCTGCGCGGCGGCTCTGTCGCTGCCAATGTTCCCCAGCCAGTCGCTGTGATCCATCGTTTCCGCTTCCGGGGCAAACTCTTGCTCCGGTTCAGCCAACCAGTCCGGCGTATCATCATGAACAGCGGTGTCGTTCGTCCATTCCAGCGTGTTCAAATCGCTGACCGCCGTCGGTTCAGCAGTATCCTCTGGAACACGGTGCATCCACTCGCTCAAATCGGCAGCAGTGGGTACCGGTTTCGCATCGCTCAACCAATCTTGATTGGCATTTTCAGGGGGCGGGACTTCGCCCTCCGGTTGCGATTCGAGCGTGGTCAACCATTCTGGAACCGATTCGGAATGAGTTGACGGAGCATCCCACTGAAATTCGGACGCATCGGGCGCAGGTGCCGAACTTTTCACCGCGCTCAACCACGCGGGTTCTTCCGCCATCGGCTGCTGTACATCGGCAGCGCCATCGTCCCAACCGCCATCAGTCACCCCGGACTCTGATTCGGCTTCCGTCAGCCAGTCGGGCGTGTCGTCCGCTAGGGCTGGCACTTCGTCATCGTCTTCCACGTTCAGCGAGTCCGCTACGGACGCCGCTTCTAGCCACTGGAAACCGTCATCCGACGATGACGCCGCGCTCACGGGCGCCGCACTCGTCAACCAGTCCGGCGCATCATCTGCTACCGCTGCTGGTTCATCGTCGTCCGCTGCA
>CAIPFY010000297.1 GCA_903864435.1 uncultured Chloroflexota bacterium
GGGATGCCGGAAGCGGGTAGCTTCCCGATTCCCTCCAAGCTCAAAGGCGTTCGGGACATGGTGCGTATCTCTGATGCGCGGATGAGTGGCACGGCCTTCGGGACGATTGTCCTGCATGTGTCGCCGGAAGCGGCGGCGGGCGGCGTACTCGGTCTGGTACGGGATGGAGATGTGATCCAACTGGATGTGGATGCACGCCAGATTAAATTACTGGTGGATGATGCCACACTAGCGGCGCGGCGTGCCGAGGCACGGACGCAGGTGCGCGGCGAGGCCACACGCGGGTACGAGTGGTTATACCGTACCCATATTCAGCAAGCTCATCTGGGTTGCGATTTTGATTTTTTGCAGCATGTTGCTTTGCAACCCGGCACACGCGAGCAGAAGTCGTCAGTTGAATGAGATGAGGAGGTGTAGATAGACAGTGAGATCAGGTTATGGATGGGTGCGGTTTTGTTGGAGAGAAAAATAAGTTCAAGAGGGAGACTGAGATGAGTATCAAGAAACTTTTGTTGGTGCTTGCGCTGCTTCTGGTGGGTGTTACGGTTGTCGCCGCACAGCAGGAAGTCAGCATCGTCCATTATTACAGCAGTGATCTGGGTTCGGCGACGATGGCGAAGCTGTTCGACGGTTTCACCGCTGCCAATCCCGACATGAAGGTTGTGGACAACTCGGCAGGTCATGAGGACTTCAAGACGCAAATCCTCGTCACCATCGCCGGCAACAACCCGCCGGACTTGTTCTCGTACTGGGCGGGCGCTCGTACCCAGTTCATCGTGGAAGCGGATCGCCTGATGCCGTTGACCGATTTCTGGAGTGACAACGATCTGGATTCGATCATTCCGGCAGGCGTGAAGCCGGCCTCCATCTACAACGGCGATGTCTACAATATCCCGATGAACGTGCATATTGTGGGCTTCTTCTACAATCCGAAGGTGATGGCTGCCGCCGGTGTGACCAGTATGCCGACCACTTGGGATGAATTCCTCGCCGCCTGCGAAGCGATCAAGGCTTCGGGTGTGGCTCCTATTGCGCTCGGTTCGATGAACCGCTGGCCGGCGCAGTACTGGCTGGACTACACCGTGTCGCGCACGGCAGGGCCAGAATTCCGTCAGCAGTTGATGGCCGGTGAAGTGGCCTACAATTCGCCTGAAGTGGCGACGGCGCTGGAAGCGTGGAAGCAACTGGTGGATGCCGGTTACTTCGTAGCCGATGCTAATGCCTATGACTGGACGGACGCAGCCGATCAGGTGGCGAATGGTGAAGCAGCCATGACCCTGATGGGGACATGGATCACTGGTTACTGGGACGGCAACGGTCTGAAGCCGATTGACGACTACGACTTCTTCCCGTTCCCGGCGATCAATCCTGATGTGCCGATGGTCGTGCATGGTTCTGTGGATGGCTGGGCTGTGCCGGCTTCTGCCGCCAACCCCGATGGCGCGAAGGCGCTCATCATGCACATGCTGTCCCCCGACGCGCAGGCGACATGGGCAGTTGGGCAGGGCGCTCTGGCAGCGGTCAGCAATGTTGACCCCAGCATCTACAGCCCGGTCATGAAGAAAGCCGCCGACTATCTGGGCAGCGTGGCCTTCCTGAGTGGCTATGACCTGTCCACCACCCCGCCGATGGCGGATGCCGGCCTGAATATGTTCGCGCAGTTCATGAACGATCCTTCGGGCTATATGGCTTACCTCGACGAAGTTGAAGTCGTCGCGGTGGATGTGTTCAAGAAGTAGTAACCCGCATATTCGGTAGGCGCGGCTTCATCAGTCGCGCCTGATGCGATAATACAGATGGGGATGCTGCGTTCTGCGCGTCCCCATCTGCATGCCAACGGAATGTGAGGGGGCATTGTGGTAAAAACACGGTATCGCTGGATTGTATTGTTCTTGACTCCGCCGCTTCTGATCTATCTATTTTTTGTGGTTTTCCCTCTGCTGTCGTCGTTCTACTACAGCTTCACCGACTGGAACGGCTTTGCGGTTGACTATAATCAGATCGGTTTTGCCAATTTTGAAAAACTATTTCGTGACCCGCTGTTCGGGAAGGCGCTAACGAATACGGTTCTGTGGACTGTTGCAGCCATTGTCATCCCGACGGGCATCGGATTGACGCTGGCCTTAGCTCTGCACGGGCGGAACTTCATCGGTAATCTGTATAAATCGCTGTTTTATTTGCCTATTTCGCTGGCTTTAGCGGTGATCGGTCAAATCTGGTTGTGGATTTATCAGCCGGACTGGGGACTCATCAACACGTTTGTGCGGGCTATCGGGCATCCCGAATGGTCTACGGCGTGGCTTGCCAAACCGCAGTACGCCTTACTGGGGGTCATTATCGCATGGGCGTGGCAGCAGATTGCGCTTTCGATGGTGATTTTCCTCGCGGGGCTGACCGCCATTCCGCAAGAACTGATCGAAGCGGCGGAGATTGACGGCGCGAATTACTGGCAGCGGGTGCGCCATGTGATTATTCCCCTCCTTGCGCCGGCCAGCGTGGTCGTGATTGCACTGGCGGTGATTAACTCGCTCAAGAGTTTTGATGTGCTGTACGTGATGACCAAAGGTGGGCCGTTCCATTCGTCGGACAATCTCGCCATGTTCATGTACAACGAATCGTTCCAGAAGTACAACATGGGCTACGGCAGCGCGATTGCGGTGGTGCTGTTCATGATTACTCTGGCGGTGATCGTCGTTTATTTCCGTCAGTCAGCCAACGCGGAGCATTTGTATGACTAACACGACTGAACGCCGCACGCCCAGTTACCGGATGGCGATCTTCTTTTATGCTTTCATGACGGTGCTGGTGCTGTTGTATTCGCTGCCTAGCATCGGCGTTTTGCTGGCCTCGTTGAAGTCCACTGCCGAAATTTCGGAAGTGGGGGTATGGACGCTGCCGAGGAGCTTCGATCTGACGAATTACAGCGAGGCGTGGAATGGGGGCAGCGCCGGCCTGTATATTCGCAACTCGTTCTTTGTGACTCTGCCTGCCACGATACTCTCCATCAGCTTAGGTGTGCTGGCGGGCTATACCCTGTGCAAATTGCCGTTCCGGGGGAGTAATGCCCTGTTTGTGTTCTTTGTGGCGGGTTTGTTCTTCCCTCCGCAGATCGCGCTGATCCCCTTGTTCCGCCTGTTCAATGATCTTGGCCTGTACGATACCCTGTGGGCGCTGATTCTCATCCATGTCGCGTTTGGCATTCCCATCTGTACGCTCATCATGAAGAATTTCTTCTCCGCTGTGCCGACGGCGATCCGCGAGGCCGGTATCATTGATGGCGCGAACGAGTGGCAAATCCTCACCAAGCTGATGCTACCGTTGAGTTTGCCGGCGCTGGCGGTGCTGGCGACGCTGCAATTCACATGGATCTGGAATGATTTCCTGTGGCCGGTCATTCTCATTCGCTCGAACGAGATGCGTACCGTGATGGTGGGGCTGGCTTCGATGAAAGGGCAGTACAGCGTGGCCTACGGGGTGCAGTCCGCGATGGCGGTTTATGCCAGCATTCCCACGCTGCTGGTGTTCGTGTTCTTCCAGCGGTATTTCATTCGCGGGTTGACCTTCGGCTCGGTGAAGGGATAAGCCGTGTCCCGCGCTCCGGTCACTAGAGTGATAGAGTGCCGCAGCGAATGTACTCGACGGCGGTAGTAGTGTGTCACAAATAAATTTTCAAATCTCGAAGAACCCTATCGGGCAGACGATCACGGTTGGATAGGGTGACTTGGATGAGGTTCACACGCGGCATCTTCTTCACATCATCCGCGAAGGGGTAGGGGCGTTTGACAATCGTCCCTAGAACAAGCAAATCGGGGTCATGGATGATTTTCAAGACCATCGTCTGGAAGCGTGGAGAAGCGATTTCCATAGGGCCAATCTCATCTATCAGGATCAGCTTTTTAGCCGAGCGTGCCTGTTCCAATGCTTGAAGGGCAGTGTGTTCCACCGCATCGAGGTTGATGCGATATTCGTTGAACGGCACTTCACGGGCAAAACGTGGTTCGAGAGCCGTTGTAGCAAGCAACGCCGATTCGCCCGACAGGGACACGATCTCAAAGCCGATGCGGGTGCTGCCACGACGTACCTCGCGGGTATAGAACCCGCCGACATCCGTGCCCAGTTGGTCAAGGACAGCGCGTATTACGGTGGTCTTTCCCACAGCGGGTTGTCCTGTGAGGAGGATAGCTGGGTTGCCAGACGGATGAATATGGCTCATGGTGCTTTATTCCTGTTGATCTAGCGAAGCATCTCATCTGCTCAAAAAGATGGGAACAACTTTTCAGATTGTAGTCCCGGATGGCGCTGGACGATGCGCTGAGACGGGTTAGATCCCCTCTATAGATGCTCATTGCAACCCCTTTTGCTGCGCGTTATGAAAGGTGTGATGTCGCTCACCGGTATGTCCGGTGATATTCGACACTACGCGATGGATGATCTTTCACCTTACGATAATCGTTATGGTAAACAGGTTTGCTTCACGCAACCTTGTCCTTAACGGCGATGGGGCAGCATCCATTTGAGGAACTGGAACTGGTGCTGACGCGGGTGGAAGCAACGCCGGGCTTGAATCTGCTGCTGCTGCCTCAGGATGATGGCGGATTGCTGCGGGTGGATTTCTATGACCGGCCTTTAATGCACCCCCATTTCAGCGAGTTGGTGAGCCAGCGGACGCAGGTGGTTGTGCCGATGACCCCGAAGGAACTGGAGCGCAGCGCACATCGGTGATACTGAAAGCGGGGCTGGTGGCGGCACTGCGTTCGATGCCTAGAGCTTATGCTCACGCACTTGTTTACAACGCCTACCATTAACTCCTGCCAGTTCTTCCCTTATTTTTGCATTCCAGCATTATACGTAATTAATATATTTATTTTCATCACGCTTTATTGGTGACAAATGCTACTTATCCGAGTTTTAAATAACCGCTATAAGTTGAGATATTTTACAGAAATATACGAGTATTTATGATGGAATATGCTGATATTTTCTGTGTGCCTATAAAAGAGAAGTATCTCATCCATGCCCCTTTGCATAGACTGACCGCCCTTGTTAACAGCCATGCCGTATCCCAAATTCGAGATGCCCTACAGCATAAGACACCTGTGGCAGGATCGTTATCCTCGTTGGTTCATCAACTCCAAACGCCCGTATTCCCTTACCCATCCCCGCGTGATAATCCCGAATTGAGTCCTCTGTTTTTGGGGTTAATCCCGACCAGAGGATGCAACATGGGTTGCCACTACTGTGATTTTGCTGCGCCAAAACAAGATAGCCCTGTCATGAGTCTCGAAATGGCACGCAATGCCATAGATGCCTATTTTCACCTTTTGTCGGAATCCGGGAATCGTCATGCTGAGGTTCATTTCTTTGGAGGAGAACCCTTTTTTGCGGATCGGGTCATTCATTTCGCTGTCGAATATGCTCGCTGGCGTGCCGACCAGAACCAGTTCAGTGTTCGCTTTGAAGTCACTAGCAATGGGTTATATAACACCAACCGGTGTCAGTGGATTGCTGACCATTTCGACACCATTATCCTGTCGCTAGACGGGATGCCTGATATACAGGATCGGCATCGCCCCGGCATCAACGGACGTTCAACGGCTGACATCATTGTGCGCAACGCGAAAATATTCTCGGATAATTCGATTGAACTCGTCATACGGGTCTGCGTGACATCTGAGACGGTTGAGCGACTCCCCGAAATTGCTCACTGGATTGCACAAGAGTTCCGTCCGAGTACCGTTTGTGTGGAAACACTCAGCCTCTCGCATAACGCGGAGGTTATCAATTTTACACCTCCTGATCCCTTGATTTTTGCGCACTGTTTCGACGCTGCTGCTCACATCCTCCGGCAAGCGGGAATCGAAACTGTTATTTCTACTGCGGACACGAGCAATCCGCGAAGCAGCTTCTGTCCGGTTGGCAAAGACGCTTTAATCGTGACACCTGATGGCGCAGTTAATGCTTGTTACCTGCTTGAGAAAGACTGGGTGAACCGGGGTCTTGATCTTCAGTTGGGAAAGATTGACGGGCAACGTTTTATGCTCGCGGACGAGGCAGTTACCCGTGCGCGCCATCTCACTGTCGATCATCGCTCATTATGTTCCAACTGTCTGTGCCGGTTTTATTGCGCCGGTGGTTGTCATGTAAACCATTACACAGAGGTTCCCGCTGGTCAATATGATGACCAGTGTATACAGACCCGCGCCATTACATTTACCCGGCTCCTGCGTGGAATGGGGCAGGATGACCTTGCTGACCAGTGGTTGAACAGCACAGTCGAAATCAAAGAGTCTGTGATGCAGAAGAACGATCATCTGGTTGCGATAGGAGGTCTGTTGTGAAGCAGAACGGCACGCATCGGTGGTGGGTTAATCATGAGAATATCCACTGGATTCAAGATGCTCACCAAATCATCGTCATAGACGATCAGTGAGGACAGATTTTTAGCTTCCGAGGTACGGAAGCCGCACTCTGGAATTGGGCGTCGCTTGGATATTCTTATTCCAGATTGGTCGAGATGGTGAGGGTGGGATTTGATTTCTCATCTGAGGAAGCCGATTTACACGTTACGAACCTGTTTCGTGAGTGGCAAACGCAGGGACTCCTGCATCTTCAGGAGGCTGAAGATGGCTAATATCATTATTGCGGATGTTTGTAACCTGAAGTGTCCTTTTTGTTTCGCAGGTGAGTATCTGGGATCAGCCCAGCAAGGATTAGCTTTTCTTTCGTTGGATGTGTTTGAACAACGACTGGATTTTCTAGAGCGATCCGGTATCCACGAAATCCGATTAATCGGCGGCGAACCCACACTCCACCCCCGCTTTGTTGAACTGATCGAGATGGCAACACGTCGTCAGAACCATATCGTTGTGTTCTCGCACGGTTTAATACCAGAACTGTCGCTGAATTGTCTCGAAGCACTCCCTCCTGAACACTGCACCGTCCTGATTAATACCAATGCGTCGCGGAACACCAATGGGCCAAGCGAGGCTGAAGTTTCTCGTCGTTTTGCGACCATTTCCCGGTTAGGTAGCAAGGCGCTGCCGGGATTTACCATTTACACCCCGAATTTTGAAATGGATTTCTTGCTGGATTTGATTCAAGGTAGCGGGTGCAAACGGCAGATTCGTGTCGGAATCGCACAAGCTATGCTCAGTGCGCACAACCAATATTTGCATCCTAAGCAGTACCCGGCGGTTGGCGCACGGTTGGTTCAGTTTGCGCAACGTGCGGCAAGAATGGGCATTCGTTTGGAACTGGATTGCGGTTTCGTTCGCTGCATGTTTTCGACACATGATCTAGAAGTGCTGCACACCTGTGGAATTGCTTTTGAATCCCACTGCAATCCAATTCTCGATATCGGTCTAGATGGTCGAATCATCCATTGTTTTCCATTGACCGGTCGCATTGAGATGGCTGCCCACAACACCCTGAATGCCGGGGATATGCGAAAAGAATTGGCTCGCAAAACCCGCGCTTTTCGTGTCGCTGGCATCTACAGGGAATGTTCGGATTGCCAGTACAAGCTGAACAATACTTGTTCGGGTGGTTGTTTAGCGTCCACGATGCTGCGATTTCGTCCAGCGAAGATTCATGTCAAGGTACCTGATGGAGTTGAGATGATTTGATTGCTTAGAAATCGTGCTTGCCTCACGAAGGCAGTGTAATCAGTGGTGAAGGTGTGACTGTACACGCACAGATGTTTGGATGGCGGGTACTTCACATTATGGAGTTTCAATCAGTCAATCTAAAGGAGCTTCGCATGGATTCAGATAACAAAGACCCAACCCTTGAACCTGTAGAGTCTGAGCAACCGGAGGTTTTTGCCATCAGCAGAGATAACCACGAAGTGCAATTTACGCGCCGTAATTTTATCGAAATGGCGGGCGCTGCTGCTGCGGGCGTGGTACTCACTTCTGGTATGTCAATCACCAACCAGAACGCCGCGCTCGCGGTGACCTGTACGGTCAGAACGGACAGTGATGAGGTGCAGGTTCATGTAGGGCCGGGACGCAATCGTGGTGTTCGTGCTTATATGCCGAGCGATCAGGATATTCCTGTCATCGGCAAAGCAAATGATCGGCAGGGCAATCTCTGGTGGCAGATTCAACTCCCCAAGATTGAACAGGCTTGGGTAGCCGATGAAGATGTCACGATGAGTGGGGATTGTACCAGCGTAGGGGTGGAAGCCACGCCAGTAGTGAGAACCGCTGTACCTTCCGGGCCAGCTCCTACAGCCACCGCGGTTGCCAATGGCGCAGCTGTCGGAACGGTTCCTGCCGGCCAAACCGGTATTAACTTCACCCTGAACAGCGTGACCTATACATTGCCTTGTGGCTCTCCGATACCCAAAGGTGCTGTCTGCGTCTGTAATTGTGTGTCGGAGCCTGCGGCGTGTGTTTGCAATGGTGTATGCACATGCGATGGCAACTGTAGTTGTGCAGGGGAGTCCCATTACTGGTATCCAAACTAATCAATCGTTTATTCGGGGGTGTTTTGGCAACACCCCCCCAATTGGAGAGATACTCATGGATGTTGAACTGATCCCGATTACGGATATGCCGAATAAGTGGATCATTTATCGCCCTCGTACTGGCCTTGCGTTTATCGGCAATCATGTGATGGCTGATTTGATTCGCCAAATTGTGACAGATTCCACCCATTCAGAGTCTCTCCCTGAACAAATTGCACATTTTCTCAATTCGGTAGGGTTTTTTACGCCTGATCCTCCGCCTCCCGATAATGATTTTGGTGCATTTCGACCCCGTACCGCCGTGCTATTGATGACCAATCAATGCCAACTTCGGTGTACATACTGTTATGCCGCTGCGGGTGAATCAAATCCTCAAGAACTGACCACTGAACTCGGTTTTGCAGCCATTGACCATGTGTATCAGAACGCGGTTGAGCAGGGTGTATCCCAATTTGAAGTGTCTTTTCATGGTGGTGGCGAACCCACATTCAACTGGAAAACGTTGGTGGCCTGTGCGGAGTATGCCCGACAGAAACCGCTGCGTGCTCGTTTGAGTCTCACTTCAAACGGAATCTGGTCACGCAAGCAGGTTCAATGGGTCGTCAATAATCTGGATGGGTTAAGCCTATCGCTGGATGGAAGCCCTGCTACCCAGGATCACCATCGCCCATTTATGTCTGGCAAAGGTTCTTCAAAATGGGTGATGCGTACCGTAGAAGAGCTGGATTACCATGAGTTTTCCTATGGTATTCGGATGACGGCTACTGCGCCGTGGGAACAACTGCCGGAAGATGTTCGTTTTCTCTGTGAAAACACAAAATGTAGTTCGATGCAGGTTGAGCCTGCCTTCAATACAACTCGCGGTGGGCATGGCGATTACCGTGATGACGAATCGTCTGCTTTTATTGCTGCCTACATGGAGGCATTTGATATTGCTGAACGCGCTGGACGTTTTCTGCATTACTCTGGTGCGCGTGTCGGCACAATTACCCCCACATTCTGTACCGCGCCGGTCAATGCGTTGATTGTGAATGGTGAAGGGAGCCTTGTCACCTGTTATGAGGTGGCCAGCCCTGCGCATGCGCTATCCCGCATATCAACCATTGGTAAAGTGGAAAACCAGCAGGTCAGGGTAGATAAGCCAGCGCGAGACAATCTGGTTAACCTGATGTCTGAGCGTCGGGATGCGTGTAAAGATTGTTTTTGCTACTGGTCATGTGCGGGTGACTGTTATGCACGGGTGTTCCGTGATGAGCCGGGAGGACATCAGATTCGAGGCACACGCTGCAAAATCAACCGATCTTTGACCGAACAACTCTTGCTCCGCCGGATTGCCGATTCGGGTGGTGTTTGGAACAAATCCGTCCGGTCACAGCGAGTAGCCCAGACCGATAGCGTGATTACGATTTGAACCGGTGGGGTTCAAAACCATAGAAAGCCGGTTGCCCGGTTCTATTTATGAGTAGGCAGGATGTGCTATGTCTGACGATCCCGTTGTCTTTGAGGATTTTCCCAGAGGCGAAATCCCATTTCAAATGAGCAGACGTGCGCTGTTCTCTGAAATCAAGAATCGAGTGCATGTGATGCGCAGTCAAGGGCGTGGCGCTCAAGCCTATACGCTCGCCCAGCTAGGCGAATGGTCAGATGAAGACCTTGCAGAAGTTCAGCCCATGATTGTGCCGAACTGCAAGATCAGTACGCAGGATAACTATGTTTGCGCACAACTTCCAGAAGGCGTGGCACTCCAAAAGCTGTTTCAGATCGACTCTCCTGCGCTCATCGTGTTCAACCTGTTCAATGGTTGGAACCCGCTAGGGAAAATCAGCCAGCAACTGGCCGAAAGTAACGAGTGGGATGTCCAGTATTCATTTGATTATGCCCGGGGTGTTTTTTTATCGCTGGTGAAGGCTGGAATATGTCGTCCGCGTTATTAGGCCATGATCTGTCGTTTGGTCGAATCGGCGCGAGCGATCTGCCGATTTTTCGCGCCGACACGCGATTGCATTCCTTGTTCTACACGTCCGGTTTTCTGGCAGTTGTTGATAGGGATCATGCTGTAATTTTCGAGGCGGAAGTCTTTAGCAGCAACCCGGACAGTCGCGCAGCGGGTGCGCTCCGCGACAGTGCCCAACGGGCATCTGTGAATTGGAGTCGGCTTACAGAGCGTCCATTTGAGCCAGTGTGCTTGACGCTCTATCTGAACAATGAGTGCAATTTGCGCTGTTGCTATTGTTATTCGTGCCCATCTCCCGAACCCGGCATTCGATTGGACAAAGACACCATCCAGCAGGCAGCTGCGTTGGTTGCGGTCAATTGCAAGCGACGAAAGACCCCTTTGACAGTGGTTTTTCATGGGGGAGGGGAGCCTACCCTTCATCAAGCACTGACGGATTCGGCACTGGATACCGTTGAGCAGATCGCACGAGAACAGGGGCTAGGGATATTCCGCTATGTGGCGACAAACGGGGTTATGCCAGCCACCAAAGCGCGATGGCTCGCCCAGCGGTTTGACCTGATTGGCCTCTCGTGTGATGGGCCAATGGACATACAGGATAACCAGCGTCCACTCTGGGGTGGTGGTTCGACCTCCAGTGCTGTTCAACGTACAGCGCGGATTGTAAAGGATAGCGGAAAACCACTGTCTATTCGGGTCACGTTAACCCGTGAATCTTTCCGTCGGCAAGCTGAGATAGCCGATTACTTATGCCAGATGTTTCAGCCGCGAGAGATTCATGTTGAACCTGTTTACGAGGTTGGTCGAGCGGAAGATGGCACAACCGTGATTGAAAGTGCTGAAGAGTTTGTCAGTGAGTTCCTGCATGCCGAACGAATAGCTCAGGCTCATGGTGTGCGCTGGCAGATGTCTATCAGTCGTCCAGAAGAATTGCATGGCCCCTATTGCCATCTTTTTCGGGATGTCCTTCAGTTGGTTCCGGGCAGCGGCGCTATAGCATGTTTCAAAGTCACGGATGCAGATACTGCACGGCGACAGGGGTCACTTATCGGTGAGAGAAATACGGATGGCACGTTTAGCTTAAACGCGCAGCGGATCAGCGAATTGCAAACGTTGCTTCAGCATGAGCCTGAAATGTGTCAGAACTGTTTCAATAAGTTTCATTGTGTCCGAACTTGCCCGGAGTATTGCCCGTTGGAATCGTCACCGCATCAGGCCGGGTTTCGATGCCAGATTGGACGATTATTGATGGGTTCACGCTTACTGGAGATTGCAAATCGTCTATTGGGTCAGCCTTCGACAACAGGTATTCGTGCGACATGGATACCCAGGAATGACCGGGAGCCGGTATGAATACTGAGACATTCACTCATTTTTTTCGGGATGTTGAGCGTAAAGTTGATGTGGACTCCATTCGCGCACAGTGGATGGCACTTTCTCCGCATTATGATGTGGGGAACTGGGTGCTGCCTCTGCCCCCTTGGCGGCATCGGCCTTATGAGGATTCCGGCCCCCGCGCTTGGGAGGTGCTGCAAAATGAATTTGCTAAAGGGGCGAGCGATAATCCCTTCTGCATATACCTTCATATCCCATTTTGTTCGAGCAAATGCGGTTTCTGCGATAACTATTCTTTCAAGTTAGGGTCTCATCAACAGCAGGTTATTCAAGGCTACGTTGACCTTCTTTGTGATGAACTGAAGCTCTGGAGTCGGCAGGGTAATCTAAGTCTTCGCCCTGTATCTACAATTCATCTGGGCGGTGGTGCCCCCACTTTCATCGGAGAATCAGCGTTGCGGCAGATTATTGAATGCTGCAAAGGCCATTTTGCGGTGAACGAACAAACCGAATTGGCGCTCGAATCCACCGTACAAAGCCTGACACCCACCATGATTCAGACGATGCACGAACTGGGGTTTCGGCGGCTTCACATTGGTGTTCAAACGCTACAAGATGATGTTCGCAGCCTGATAGGTCGCCGTAATCCGTCAGTAAATGTGTTACAGACGATTACCCGCACTTTGGAACTCGGATGGGTGGTAAGTGTTGATTTGATTTGCGGTCTTCCTTCGCAAACATTGAGCAGTCTAATTCACGACATCGAAACCCTCATCGAATATGAGGCGGATGGGTTTTCGCTCTATGAGTACCTTGTTTATCCGCAGAATCGCCGCTGGTCTACGCAGCATGGTCTGACCCATCCAGAACGGCATTTGTCGAACTACTGGATGCTTGTAGCCGGTGCTACATTATTGGAGTCTCGTGGTTTGACCAAGAATCTTTTCAATCACTGGGTGAGTGAACGAGATAAGAACGTCTACTTCACCTTCCCGACACGAGGAGAAGATTTACTGGCGGTAGGGACTATCGCGGATGGTGTTTTTGGTGATTATCACTACCGGCATCCACGTTACGCATCCTATTTGAAATCCGCCCATTCGGGCTTTCCCGGTTTGGAGGGTGGTTTGCGGCACGATGCGGCTTATCAGCACATTCACCCCTTCATCATCGGCGTTCAATCCGGGACTTTAGCGCCCCATTTACTGCCGGAATTGTGGACATTCAAAGCAGTGGATGGTACGAGTCTCGTTGATCGGTGGATTCGCTGTGGTTTGGTCAGCGAAAATGATTTTGGTGGGCTAGATTTGACTCCCAGCGGGAGCTGGTTTGCGGGTAATTTGATCGCTGAAATCGCATCTTACCAGCCCTCATCTGATCGTTATTCTCCGACTCTACGCAAACATGACCTCTCGTACTCCACTTGAGGCAGAACGGGCGGCTGAGAGGCTATGCCCAGTCATAGTGAAGGACGTGCTGCTTAAGGGACTACTAGCGTCCATATTGTTGGGTAGGCCGTGACTTACACGGTTGCGTGGGCTACTGTCGCAACCAATGCCTTCAAAGGCATCCTGATTCTGGAGAGCGTACTGAACCACAACAACTTGATCGTGAGTTCTTTTTGGCTGAGGGCTGTGGCGCAGTCCATCCATTTACAACTGACCAAGAAATGCACACTGCCCGACCGTCAAGCGGATGCCAGATACCGGATGGCACACCAATCTCCCGATTACGCTCGCATTTCCGATATGGGTAATGTTTCCACGCATGCTGCCTGTGCGTGGGGATAGTGTTGAGGTGTACAGTTGCTACACACCAGTTCGCACAGGTGGCGCATTCTCTAGGTACATAAACGAAGAAACGCTACATAAGCGCGACACGTCACCCACATCACTTCTACACATCTGCACCCTATTCTAGACACAACTCGACATCAACTGGAATACAGGAGCAGACAGAATGAATACGAAACGTTGGATGATCGTGATACTGGTACTGGTTGCGGCACTTAGTCTCGGCCTCAGTGTGGTTGGCGCGCAGCAGGGGAACAGCGGCGCGAACGGGAATGGGTATCGGGGCGGACAGAACGCGGGCGCTGTACGCGGAACCGCCAATGGAACCGGCGGGTTCATGCTCAATCTGCCCGCCGCATCCGTGAGCGAACTACCGCAGGATGTGGTGGATCTCATGGTTAGTGGTTGGCTGGATGAACAGCACGCCTACGCGGTCTACGGGGCTGTCATTGACCAGTTCGGCGCCGTCCGTCCGTTCACTAACATTCAGCGCAGTGAAGCGCAGCATATCGCGGCATGGGAAACCCTGTTCGCCCGCTACGGGATCGCAGTTCCCGCAGTGCCGACCTTCGACCTGCCGGTGTTCACCAGCGTGAGTGAGGCTTGTTCGATAGGCGCAACGGCAGAGGTTGCCAACTCCGGCCTGTACGACACGATGCTCACGGTTTTCCAGCCTTACCCTGACGTGCAATATGTCGCTCAGTCCCTACGGGATGCCTCGGAGTTCAGTCACTTGCCCGCATTCGAGAACTGCGCCGCCCGTTAAAAGCGCGTCGTCCTCGTTGGGAAGGGTGGAGCCGCCTCTCCACCCTTTTTTGTTGCCTCCTTCCCGTCTACCGGGCTACACCGTCTCGAAACAAAGCCTTCATCACTCCTACACAACTTTCCACCATGATCTGCACAACTGAAAAACGGATGCACAAGGAACAAATCTCATGTCCAAGAAAATCGTCGTCGGTCTGCTCGTCCTCATTCTGGTTGGTGGCGGTGTGTTTGCGCTCCTCGACCGTCAGAATACCGTGTCGTCGGCTGTAGCTACGCCGCCCACCCCCGCCGGTCAGGGGAACGGTGGTCAAAACCAGCAGGTTGCCACCAGCAGCGTCGGCGAAGTCTGGAATGGCAGCGGCACCATCCTTAACCTGACCGAGGTCGGCATGACGTTGCAACTTCAGGACGGCAGTGAAATCTATGTTGAACTGGGATCAACTGAATACCTGAAAACGCAGCCGGTCACACTCAATGCGGGCGAAACCGTGACTGTAGACGGCTTCTTCAACGGCACAAATTACCACGCCCGCACGGTGACGACCCCGGACGGCGCGGTGCTGGCGCTGCGCAGCGAATCCGGTCAACCGTTGTGGTCGGGCGGGAGTGGCAGCGGTAGCGGCTCGAACGGTGGGCAGGGTGAGGTGCAAATCCCGGCTGACCAGTGGATCACCGTTGAAGGCACGGTGACAGCCCTCTCCAACAACGGCCTCGTCCTTCAGACCACTGACGGGCAGGCGCTCACGGTATCGTTCGGGCGTGCGGATTTCTGGCAGACGCAGGCCGTCACCTTCGCGGTGAATGACAGTATCTCGATGCTCGGTTTCTGGCAGGCCGATGTATTCAACCCCGGTCAGGTCATCAAAACAGCCACCGACGAACGTATCCTCCTGCGTGACCCGAATGGTCGTCCGCTGTGGGCAGGCCCCGGACGCGGGCAGGGCAGTGGGCAAAGTGGGCAGGCACAGCATGTGACACCGCAACCTACTGCAACCGCTAGTTCGTAAGCGTCAACCCTATCGGAGCCAAATCTCATGACCCATGAACATGATCCCCGCCCTGAAGACCTGAAACAACGTGTGTGGGAGTCCATCCAGCGGGATGAACTCCCCCCACAGGATGATCGCGGACGGATGCGGTTGGTGATGAACAATCTCGTTCTGCACCTGCATCCGAGTAAAGTCGCCAAGCCCACCCTCAAGTTCACCTACACATGGGGCTTGGGGGGGCTGGCGATCCTGCTGGTGGCGCTGCTGGCCGCCACCGGCGTCATGCTGATGTTCGTTTACACGCCATCACCGGAAACGGCTTATCAAGACATGCTCAAGCTGCAAACCGAAGTCTGGTTCGGGCAGCTTGTCCGCAACGTGCATCACTGGAGTGGGAATCTACTGCTGATCGTCGCCTTCCTGCATCTGCTGCGCGTGTTTTTTACCGGTGGTTTCCGTACTCCGCGTGAATTCAACTGGATGTTAGGCGTGGTGCTGCTGCTGCTGGTCGTTGCCGCCAATTTCACCGGCTATCTGCTGCCTTGGGATCAACTGGCGTACTGGGCGGTCACGGTGGGGTCTAGCCTGTTGAGCTATGTGCCGCTGATCGGTGAAGGCTTACGCAACTTCCTGCTAGGCGGCCCGGAAGTGGGCGCGGCCACGCTCACCAATTTCTACGGGCTGCATGTGGCGATCATCCCGCTGATCCTGATGGGGATTGTCTCCTTCCACATCTGGCGCGTCCGCAAAGATACGCTCAGTGTCCCGCACAAGTTGGATGGGATGGTGGATGGCACTGAAGGCACACAGGTGGAAAAAGTGACCACGCTGCCGCATCTAGTCTCGCGTGAGATGGTGTTCGCTCTGGTGATGACCGGCGCAATCCTGTTGTGGTCGGTGTGGGTGAATGCTCCGCTGGAGGCCGCCGCCAACCCGGATCACAGCCCGAACCCCGCCAAAGCCGCGTGGTATTTCATGGGGCTACAAGAACTATTGTTGCATTTTCATCCCACGTTCGCTGCCATCATCATTCCGGCGCTGGCGATGGGGGCGCTGATTCTGCTGCCATACCAGCGGTTCGATCTGAGCGCCGAAGGAGTTTGGTTCCGTTCCCGCAAGGGGCGGCAGATGGCGCTGGTCGCGGCTCTAAACGCGCTGATCGCGGTGCCGCTGCTGGTCGTGCTGGATG
Source organism: uncultured Chloroflexota bacterium (assembly GCA_903864435.1). Lineage (GTDB taxonomy): Bacteria > Chloroflexota > Anaerolineae > Aggregatilineales > Phototrophicaceae > CFX2. The sequence goes on from CAIPFY010000297.1 coordinate 16,496, forward strand.
AGTATGTGTTTGATCTAGCGGCGCTGCTGCCTAGTCTGCCCACGCTCATCAGCAACGGTGTGCTGCCGCTGGCGGCGATCTTGCTGCTGCTGATCGGCTTCTACGATGGTATGAAGCGTCTGTTCAAGGCCAGCGCCTGCGAAACGCGCCAGAGTGTGTTCGTCCTGCTGGTGGTGTCGTTCGTGGTTCTAACGGTGATCGGTATCGTGTTCCGGGGCGAAGGCATGGCTTTGATGCTCCCGTGGGAGGTGCTGTGATGGCTGCTAAAGATTTATCGCGCCGTGACTTCCTAAATATCGCGTGGGGTGCGGCGGGCGCATTGGCGCTGGTCGAAGCCGGTGGTGTGGCGCTCAGTTTCTTCTCGCCACGTATCGTCGAAGGTGAATTCGGCGGCGTGATTGAAGCCGGAACAGCCGACTCCTTCCCGGTGGGCAGCGTCACTCCGTTTACACAGGGACGCTTCTATCTCGTTCGTATGCAGGATGGTGGCTTTCTGGCGCTGTATCGCAAGTGTACGCACTTAGGCTGTGCCGTCCCCTGGAATCCGGCGGAAGGGCGCTTTGTCTGCCCGTGTCACGCTTCGGCCTTCGAGATGGATGGGCAGGTCATCAACACACCCGCGCCCCGTCCGCTGGATCGCTTCGCCGTGACGATTGTGGATGGAATAGTGAAGGTGGACACCGGCACTCCGATCCAGCGTGACCACAGCAATCCGAATGAACTGGTCTATGTGGAGATGGCAACATGACGCGCCCGATGAGTTGGATGGCTTTGCTTGGAACGCTGATGATCGCTGCTGCTTTCGGGATCGCTGTGATCCGTGAACCCGCACGGCAAGCCGAATCTGTGATTAACCTGAACGCTGCGCTGATCGCAGAAGGTGTTGATCTGTATGCACAGAATTGTGTGGCCTGTCATGGTGCCAGCGGGGAAGGCATCGCCGCCTATCCGCCGCTGACGGTTGCTGCCGCGCTGGATACAGAGGTTCTCTACAACACGGTGGAACGCGGTCGCTGGAATACCGCGATGGCTGCTTTTGGAGTCAACGAAGGCGGGATTTTCACGGGGATGCAGATCGAAAGCCTTGTGACCCTGCTGCAAGCGCAAACATGGGATACTGTTGCGGTGCGCGTGGCTGAATTGGGGCTGACTCCGCCGCAAATCGTAGTCGCCGAAATCCCTGCCGAGACTTTCGCGCTGGTGGAAACTCTGCCGGATGGAGCAATCCTTTCGGCTGGCCTGACGGTCTATGCGGAAAACTGCGCCGCCTGTCATGGCGCGAATGGCGAAGGTTCTACGTTGGCTCCGCCGCTGAACACCGATGAACTGCGGGTTCGCCTGAGCGATGCCGATATTGTCCGCACGGTACAGGAAGGCGTGCCGGGAACGCTGATGGCTTCATGGTCGGCGGCGCTCGAACCCGCGCAGCAGCAGGCGGTGGTCGCGCTGGTCAGCGGGTGGGGCGAGCTGAATGCCCTCGGCATCCGCTTGCCGGTGATCGAAGCCGCGCCGCTGGATGTGAGTCCCGAAGCGATTGCCAGCGGACAGAAGTTGTTCAGCCTGCTCTGTACGCAATGTCATGGCGTGGAGGGTTTCGGCTCGGCTATTGCACCCGCGCTCAACAATCAGACTTTCCTCAGTCAGACACCGGATGCTGCTATCCGACAAATCATCGCAGGCGGTGTTACCGGCACGAACATGCCTTCATGGGGCGGCTACCTGACGGATGCGGATATTGCTGCGATCACGGCCTATCTGCGCAGCCTGCAAGCCACCGCGCCCATCGTTGCGCCTGCACAGCCCTGATAATCCGTTTGAGTTCGCCCAACTGCCCAAAGCGGTTGGGCGAACCTCATCCGCTATAATCGGGGACAGACAGGAAAGGTTGATAAGATGGCGCACAAAATCTTGGTTGCGGATGATGAACAGGGCATTGTGGACACGGTGAAAGCCTATCTCATCGAGGCCGGGTTGCAAGTGGTTACGGCTCGAAATGGGCGCGAGGCGCTGTACGCTTTTCGCCACGAAAGTCCGGCGCTGGTCATCCTCGATGTGATGATGCCGGAGATGGACGGATGGGAAGCAGCGCGACTCATCCGCAAAGAGAGTCAGGTGCCGCTGCTGTTCCTCA
>CAIPFY010000298.1 GCA_903864435.1 uncultured Chloroflexota bacterium
GCCCCGTGGACACGATCTCGCTCGTGCGCGCGTCCATGCCCGGGCGCGATGCCGAGGCGTTGGCGCGGCGCATCGGCATCGAATCCCGACACTTCGCGGTGGCCTGTTCAGGCGTGCCGACTGCGCAGCGGCAGCACAATGCGGAAGGTGCTGCCAATCCCCACCTTACTATCCAGTTCGGCGCGACCACCATGCAGCGCCGCCACGCCCTGCACAATCGCCAGCCCAGTTCCCGCCCCCTGATCTTCGTTCACAGCACGGTTGATCTGGTAGAACGGTTGCCAGATGGCATCATATTCGTTGGGGGGAATACCGCGTCCCTGATCGCGCACCCACAACACCACATCATCGGTGCCGGTTTCCGCGCCCATCACAATCGGTTTCCCATCAGCGGAAAACTTGGCGGCGTTCGTCAAGAACTGCGCCAGCGCCGCCGCCAGATATTCCATATCGCCATTGAACACCGGAATCGCCCCGGTCACTTCGATGGTTAAGGCGTGATTGTCCAGCTGACCGGCCTTTTCTTCAGCCATTGCCAGCAGGTCGTTAATGCTGTCAATATCCCCACGCCGCCACGCATAGGTTTGCTGCGCGTCACCCGTAATCATTTCCACCAGCAAAATGAAGTTCTCGATCAGGCGGCGCAGGCGATTCGCCCCTGCGCTCACGCCCGTCAAATAGGATTGCAGCTCGCTATCCGACATTTTGTGTTCGCCGGGGTTGGAGAGCATGTCGGCATAGGCCACCACGAACGTCAACGGCGTGCGAAACTCGTGATTCAGGATCGTTAAAATCTGGCGTTTCAGGCCGTCCAGCCCCTTCTTGTACAGATCGTTCAACCCGCTGTAGCGCCGCAACCGCGCCTTAATCTTTTCCAGCAGATCGTTCGGGTCGTAAGGCTTGACGATATAATCATCCACGCCCAAGCGCAACCCGCGATGTTGATCCGATTTCTCGCCTTTAGCGGTGAGAAAAATGAAGGGAATGGCAAACCAGATGGGTTCTTTGCGAACTTCTTTGAGGAAGGTGATGCCATCCATCTTGGGCATCATGATGTCCGAAACGATCAAATCAGGAGGAGTAACCTGCGAACGGAGGACTTCGAGTGCATGTACGCCGTTTTCGGCCATCAGCACCTCAAATTTCATTTCCTCTTCGAGTTCGAGAATATCTCGAATACCCTCCAGAAGATGAACATCGTCTTCAACCACTAGCACTTTGGCGCTCTGCATGACAGCGTCCTTGGATATTCGTAATAAACCATGTTTACTGAATTCACTATCGCATTACCTATTCATTCCGTCAATAGGTGATCGCTAGTGAATCAGGACAATCAGAGAACATACTCTGTGTTCACAATACGATGCAATTGTATCAAAAATCAACAAAATGTCACAAAAAGAAGCGGCGAAATACCGCCTCGCTCATCGTCTGCTGAACTTGCTCAACGCGAAATCGCCATCCCGCCGGGATACGGGGCGCACGGCTTCCCAAGCTGAGAGTTTGCGCAGACTCTAGCCCGTCCAGCCGGGTTTGTGCTATCGTGGTTCCAAATGTGAAGCATCCGTCATCAAGAGGTGGATATGCGCAAGTTCATCCTGTTCGCCCTGCTCTCTGCCGCCGCCGCGCTACCTGCTGCCGCGCAGGATGCCACCCCCACGCCTTCGGCGGAAAGCGCCCCCAGCCAGACCCCGATCACCGTGCCGGTGGTGGTGGCTGGCGATGTATTTGATCGGGCGGGAACCGCGTTTGATGCAGGCGATTACCAGACCGCCATCAGCGAATACAGCCTGTTCATCCTGCTCAACCCCGGTTTTGCCGAAGCCTATTATTCGCGGGGGGTGAGCTACGCCGCGCTCAATCTGCTCGATGACGCACTGGCCGATCTGCAAACGGCGCTCGACCTGCCTGCCCCCAGTGCCGAACTGACCGGACGCGCCCATCTGGTACGCTTCTCGATCTATCTACAACAGGGCAAAGAGACCGAAGCGATGACCGAAGCGGATGCCGCCATCGCCGCCGCGCCCGACCTTTCGGATGCCTACTACAATCGCGGCGCGTTCTACGCCGCCCAGAACGACTATGCGCGGGCGCTGACCGATTACAACGAGATGGTGCGCCTGCTGCCGGACGACCCCGGCGCGTTCAACGAGCGCGGCCACCTGCATGTGCAGATGGGCGACTTGCAGGCGGCGATGGATGATTACTCGGAAGTGGTGCGCCTGTCGCCAGAGGAAGCCGGCGGCTATGCCAACCGTGCCGGAATCTACATCGAGCAGCAAGCCTATGAGCTGGCGCTGACCGATTTGACCGAGGCGCTGCGGTTGCGCCCGGACGCGGTGGGGTTGTATCTCCAGCGCGGCATGGTGCAATCGCTACTCGGCAACACCGCGCTGGCCGCCGCCGATTACCTCGACTGGATACAGTCACAGCAAAAGAATACCGATGCCACCCACCTGCTGCGTTCCGGCGAATCGCAGGTGGTGGAACTCGATCAGGGCATGGTGTACGTGTTCAGCTTCGAGGGGCACGCCGGCCAAACGGTGACTCTGTCGGCCACCAGCCGCACAGCCGGCGTAACCGATCCGCTGCTCGTGCTGCTGAATCCGCAGGGCGACCCGATTGCCGCCGACGACGACAGCGGCGGCAACTACGATGCGGCGCTGACCGATCTTGTCCTGCCGACAGACGGGATTTACGGGCTAGTGGTCAGCCACGCAGGGGGCGGTTCGGACGGCGCGGTGCGCGTGCTGCTGACCGCCGCGCCCTAAAATAAATACGCACAAAGCCCATCGCTCAAGCAGAAGAATGGAAAGCAAATATATGCTAAAATGTTTTTAACATCCGCTTCACGGCGCTCGTTCGTGGCCTACACTTAAGGAATATAAACATGAAAAAACTCAGTCTTGTAGTCTTAATGGGTGTCTTGCTGGCTGTGCTGCTACCGATGGCGGCTTTCGCCAGCCCTGCCGCGCAGGTCGTCTGTGCCGGTGCGCCCGCTGTTCGCTTGTCGGTGGGCATGGTCGCCCGCCCGGCGCAGGCTTACAGCACACTCTGGGCTGCGCCGGAAAACGCGACGGCGCTAGCTGTGATGTACAAAGCGACGGGCGACACCTTCACTATCACCGCCGCCCCGCGCTGCTATATGGGCTTCAACTGGTATCAGGTGAACTTCAAAGGGCTGGTCGGCTACGTGACCGAAGGCAAAGACTCGACCTACTGGGTAGAACAGGTTTCGGGCGTTGTGCCGACGGCTGCGCCCACAGTTGCGCCCGCCATGCCCACCGCCACCCCGGCCATCATGCCGACCGCTGCCGCGACAGCGATTCCGGCTGTGCCGACTGCCACCCCCACCCTCAGCCTGCCCCCTGTCGCCACCGCGACGGGCGCTTGCGTGGGTGCGCCCGCGCCGCGCCTGAGCGTCGGCTCGGTAGGCCGTCCGGCACAGGTGTACAGCAGCCTGCGCTCGGCGATTGACGGCGTTCATGTCACCGCCACCCTGTACAGAGCGAAGGGCGACACCTTCACCGTTGTGGCAGGGCCGTTCTGCGGCAAAACCCCGCACAACTGGTACTATGTGAACTTCAACGGTCAGGCGGGCTATGTGACCGAAGGCATCGGCAGCACCTACTGGATCGAGAAGGCTTCGTAGAATCCCCTCTGCTTTGTAGGGATCGTTTCGGGTAACAAAAAAGGCGCAGGCCGTGTGGTCTGCGCCTTTTTATTGAGAACATTTACCCTCATCCCCCGCCCCTTCCGCTGCGTGCCAGAGCGAAGGGAGCAAGACCAACAGATGCGTCTTGCTTCCCCTCTCCAGCGGTACTCCGCGTGGACTAAGGGGTGAGGTTCTTCAAAAACCTACCCCTGAAAGGGGGTTGGGGGTGAGGGCAATCTGCAAACGGCTTACGAGCCGGACGCGGGCGGATTCACCTTGAAAATGCTCACCGCGTCCGCGTTGTACACTTCGGTCAGATAACTGGCCGCTGCCGGATTATAATCCCCTAACCGCTTCTCCTCCGGGCTGAACACCACATAGGTCACATGGTACTCGCTCAAAATGCGCTGGCGTTCGGCATCGTCCGTCGCGCTGTTAAAGAAGGCGCTCACCATGTCACGCTTGCCGTAGAAATCCAGCGTTTGCGCCCAGTGTGCGAGGAACGCCCGCGCCCCCGTCAGCGCCGGAACGAACTGCCCGATGTCCAGACTCGCCAGCACCACATCGTCGCCGGTGACGGTGGCGTTCAGGAATTGGAGCGCGTCATATTCGCCCGTCTGAATGAAGTAGCGGTTTTCCGCCGTCCGGCCTTCGTAGTTCTGCCACGCCTGCCGCATATCGAGGAAGCGCCACGCCAGTATGTACAGGTTGGTCGGAATCACGACCACGACCAGCGCCGCTGTTGCCAGTTGCGTCAGGCGGCGGGGTTGCATCTTCGGCAGGTACTTGCGCAGCAGCGGCAGCACCCGCGTATACAGGCCGATGGTCGCCAGCACGCCCGTGATGATTTGCCAGCCCGAAAGCAGGTGAATCTGGAAGTTCAGCGGGATGTAGACAAGGATGAAGTGTGACAGAAACCACGCCATGATGAACAGGTGCTTATCGTCGCGGTCTTTGAAGGGGGTGCGGATGTCCAGCGCCCAGATCGCCAGCAGCCACGACAGCCCCATCAGAATAGGCAGCAACCAAGGGGCGGGTGTCCACGCGCCGGCATTGTCGAACTGCGACAGCACGCCCTTCCAAACCGCGTCGGCCTGCGTGATGTAGAAGGCTTGCAGCGCCGGCCACATCGAAACCAATACCACGATCACGCCCAGTTTGAACAGGTACATCGGGAATTTGCGGTCACGCAGCCACACGAACAGCGCGTACAGGCCGATGACCGGATAGATGATGAACATATCATACGAGTGCTGCACGCCCAGTAGCAGGCTGAGTCCCGCCGCCAGCCACGCCAACCGCATACTCTTACGCATCTGCCCCAGTAACACCACCGAAAAGATCAGCACGATCAAACCGGCAGCGATGGCGAAATGCGGGAAGGCCAGCACCGTGAAGAAGGTGTTCGGCTCGGCGGTGTAAATGGCAAACGGTGAGTTGACATCCGGCAGGTGGCGCAGCGTTTTTTCGACCACCAGCAGCCAGCCTAAGCCCGCGCCAAAGACCGCCACGAGGAAGGCCGTCATCCGTTTGGCGCGGCTGGTGAACACCACCCCGCAGAAAAAATAGATGGCGCTCATCACAAACGCGCCCGCCAGTAACCGCGTGATCTGGAACAGACCGTCGTAGGGGATGCCCGTCAAGACCTGAATGCGCCCCAACGTCCACCACAGGAAGTTGAACAGCAGCGCGGCGCTCGGCTCCGGCGTGAGTTTGTTGGCGACGAGGAATTGATCCTGCGATTCACGCAGCCACGAAAAATACTGGAAATGATCGGGAATATTGAAGGTGATGCCCATGAAGTGCATGGTATCCGGTGCGCCGCGATAGGCGTACAGATACGGAATAGCCGTAACCGCCAGCGTGGCGAGGATAATGATGCTGACGATCAACCATTCGCGGCGGTTGAACAAACTACGAATCGAGGGGGCGGGTTGCTGCATCGGGTTTCGTCCTGATTACCAAAGGGTTTCAATAGGCGACAGTTGAATTTTTTGCTACATCCTCACGCGGGAAATTGTTCCAAACCGCTTGACGCATTTCGTTTATCTCGGCTTCCGAGATGCGCTCCGAAGCCCATAAACCGTACAGCGAACGGCGCGGCGGGTTGGGACGTGCTGCTAAATCTTGTTCGAGCGTCGCCATGACCTGTTCGACCAAGCGCACTTTATCCAGTGCGGATAGATTTTTGACACGAGTGATGATCTGTTCCAGTTCAGATATTTCTACCGCCATCGGCACACCTCCCTTTGTACCATCTCATTTTACGAGATGTTTTGCGCCTGTGCGATTTATACACGCACAGTGTCCACAATCAGCGCCGAGAGTTGCGCGGCGATCTGCTGCCAATCATACTCGCGTTCTACACGGGCACGCCCCGCCGCCGCCAGCCGCGCCCGCAGCGCCGGATCGCGGAACACCCACAGCGCCGCCGCCGCCAGTTCGTCCGGCGTATCCGCCAGCAGAATATCCTCGCCATCGGTCACGTTCAGTCCCTCCGCGCCTTTGCGCGTGGAGATGACCGGCGTTCCCAGCGCCATCGCTTCCAGAATTTTCAGGCGCGTGCCACCGCCCACCCGCAGCGGGACGATGACCGCCTGTGCGCGGCGAATCGCATCCGCCACCGAGGGCAGGAAACCCGTGAACTCCACACCGGGCAGCGCCTTCAAGCGCGATACATCCACCTCGCCCGTGTCACCGGTAACGCGCAACCGCGCAGCAGGGGCGCTCTGTCGCAGGCGGGGCAGCACATCGTCAGCGCAGTACGTCACCGCGTCCAGATTGGCGAAATACGTCACCGCGCCGGGGTAGATCAGCGTATCGGGTTCGGGCGTAGCGGCGGGGTCGGGCTGGTTAGCACGGGTGTCCACGCCGTTCGGGATGACTTCAATCCGTGCGCCGGACGGGGCGAACTGGCGAATTTTCTCGCGCTCAGATTCGGAGACGACAGTGAAGGCAATTCCACGCTGAAGCAGGCCATACAGTGCTTGCTGAAGTTTGCTCAATGTCAATTGCGCCCGCATCCGTCCCCCGCGTGAAGTGGCCTCCGCCACCCGATCATGGAAGATGGTGACTTCGATTTCTTCCAGCACCCCCGGCACATCCGGCAGCACATCCAGATAGCGCAGGGTTTGCAGTTCGGAAGCGACCACCATATCCACCTTAGACTGCGCCGCCACCGTGCGGATGCGGTCAGCCATCAGCGGACTGTAGACATCCACCAGCGAACGCGGCCAGCGCGAGAAATAGCCTAGCGTGGCCTTCAGTGCGCCGGGGTGATAGGTGGGCTTGGGAATAGCTTCGACATGAACGCAAAACTCGCGCAGATGCGCGATTTGCTCCAGCGTGGCCTCGTCCGCTTCAGCGAACGACAGCAGCGTGACGCGATGCTGTGCCGCAAGGCCGCGCAGCAGGTTGTAGATGCGGATTTTCGAGCCGTTGCTGGCGGGATAAGGCCACCACCACGATAAGAAAACAATATGCACCCGATAGACTCCTTAAAGAGTCCCCTCCCCAACCCTTCCCCATACAGGGCTGAGGGGAAGAATGGGAGGGGATTTTGTTGTTCAGGCTGTGTGCGCCCCGAAATGCCCGCGTGTATAGTCCCACACAGCACGCAGCAGCGTGCGCCGCAGATCGGGAGTGTGCTGACGCCGCCACAGCGACCAGCTCAAAAATGTCCGCATATAGTCACCCCACGTCCGCAAGCGCCCGCTATAGCTTGCGTGCGTGCGCTGCAAGAACAGCAGCCGGTTGCGCGTCATATAGTAGAAGGTGCGCGGAGACGAAGCCCGTTCCTCGACCGAGATTTTGTGCCAGATCATCGCAGCCGGCACCATTTGGATGCTCCAACCTGCCCGCGCCGCCCGCACGCACCATTCGGTTTCTTCGTAGTACATGAAGAAACTTTCGTCCAGCAGGCCGATTTGTTCCCAAACCGCCCGCCGTGCCAGCAGCGCACAGCCCGTCACAAAGTCCAACGGACGGGGACGCAGACCGAACTGTGCCACATCGTCCTCATTCAAGCCGACCATGTGGGTGAGGCCGTGTTGCCAGTCAATCGCTCCACCCGCCGACCAGATTTTCTCCGGTTGGCTGTGATAGTAGATCATCGGGCCAGCCACGCCCACCTTCGGATTCTGTTCCATGACTTCGATCATCACATCCAGAAAATCCGGCGCGACGATGGTATCGTTGTTCAGCAGCAGGATGTAGTCCGCGCCCAGTTTCAGCGACAACTGAATCGCGGCATTGTTCCCACCCGCAAAGCCCAGATTGCGCCCGTTCTGGATCACGGTCACATCGGGATAGCGGGAACGCACCGCCTGTTCAGTTCCGTCGGACGACGCATTATCCACCAGCAGCACCCGGTAATTGGGATAAGTGAGGTGTTCCAGCGAACGCAAGCAGGCCAGCGTATCTTCGCGGCTGTTGTAGTTCAGGACGATAATGTGAACGGAAGGGGCGGCTTGATACATGGTGTTCATCCCGATGATATGCCGCTGACAAAGCAGCATGAAGCACTATCCTGATGCTAGACGCGCCCACCTTACACGAGGCTAAAGCCATTCGTTAGGCCTATCCCCCGAATCTCCTGTACCGCGATTGGCTGCACCCGCATATAATACACACAACTCATTCTCGGATTCGGGAGAACACGCGATGAAGCGCACTCGCATCGCCCTGACATTGTTCATAGCCGCCCTGATCGCCACGTTGGGATTGTTGCCCACCCTCACGGTACAGGCGGATTTTGGTACGAACTGGACAGCGACCTTTTTTAACACCACCAACCTGACCGGCACCAGCCAGACCATCGGCGGAATCGCCGCCATCAACTTCAACTGGTTGGCAACTGCGCCAACTGGCCTGCCAGCCGCCTTCACGCTCACCAATTGTACGCCCACCAATCCGCCGATTGTGGACACCGGCACCTCTGCCGATTGCTCGAACTTCTTCTCGGTGCGATTCACGTCCACGCAGACCATCACCCCCGGCACGTATAACTTCGTCGTCACCTCGGACGATGGCATCCGCGTGTTCATCAATAACGTACCCGTGCTGGATAAGTACGTCGGGCGCGTTCTAACCACCGACACGTTCACACAGACCATCACCACCCCAACAGTGACGATCACCGTCGAATACTTTGAGGGGCTGGATCAGTCCTCGGTACAGTTCCAGTGGTTCCTCGTGGGGTCAACCACGCCGGTCGCAGGTACCAC
>CAIPFY010000299.1 GCA_903864435.1 uncultured Chloroflexota bacterium
AAATACCGCCCGGTATCCACCACCACAAAGTCGTAATTGTTGGCGACTTTCTGGATAATCGCAGAGACCGCAAGCGGGTTGGTCTGATGCACTTCTTCCGCCTGTTCGGGACGGGGCGGGCCAAGCAGCACCTTTAACCCGCTGGGATGCGAAACGAGGATATTATCGAAAAACTCGATGTCGAGGTCTTCGATATTATTCATCATATCCACAATTGTCGTCTGGGATTGCAGGTTCAAGAACACGCCCACATCGCCAAACTGCAAATCGGCATCCACCAGCAACGTGCGGTTGCCTTCACGCATCAGCCCGGACGCGATATTGGTCGCAACGGTGGTGCAACCAATGCCGCCCGAAGGACTGTACACCACAATGATATTCCCGGCGCGAACATCATCACCGCCCAGCGCTGTTGTTTGCGACTTGCGGCGTTCCGCTTCGTTGGCAATATCCATATCCGTGCGGATATTCTGGTTCTGGCGCTTCTGCTGTTCATGAACAACGCGGATGGTGTTATACAGTTCATCCGGCAAAATCGGCTTGGTCAGGAAGTTGCGTGCGCCAGCCAGCATCGCCCGCCGCAGATAATCGGGGTCGTTTTGTACGGACATCATAATCACGGCGCAGGTCGGCGTGGTTTCGTTAATCAGCGCCGTCGCCTGAATGCCGTCCATGTCCGGCATGTTGATGTCCATAATGATGATATTCGGCTTCAATTCACGGGCCATGTTGACGCCATCGCGCCCTGTCCCCACCGACCCAATCACCTTGAAATCAGGCTCAAACGTCAGCAGTTTCTTGATGTTTTCACGAGTTTCGGGGATGTCATCCACCAACAGGATAGTGATGATCTGGTTGTCACCCGCATTCGATCCTGATCGCATCATCGGCGTATCCCCCGCTAGGAAGCAGTCTACAGAACTGCCATTTCAGGTTGCAATCTGCTCTGTTCAAACAAGAATAGGCGAGATCATCTCTACGAGACGATCCCGCCACTCTATCAACTCGTTAGGGCGTGGTGCTGTTCAGGCTAATTTCCTGACCAGCCAGCAGTTGACGAATGCTGCGGATTGCGGGTTCGATGGTGTAATCACGACGCGAAGGCAGATCAATCCGAAACTCGGTCATCAGGTAATCCAGCGTCACCGCTTGAGTCTGTGTGCGGGAATTATCAGTAGCCGAACGCAGCGCCAGTGTCAGCGGCAGTTTGGCTTCAATCGCCCACGCCAGCACAACCGCATACTGGGGCGACACGCCCAGAGTCACGATGTCCGGGGGCGGCACAGCAGTCGGAGGTGGCACAGGTGTCGCATTCGCGCTGCCCGCATCCGCCGTCGCAGGAACCGGGGTGGGCGTGGGCGGAATGCCGATGAACTTCCCGTCCGACGGGAAGGTGCCGACATGAACGACCAGCGCATCCTGAATCGTGCGCTGCGTCACCAGACGGGGGCGTTGCCGTTCCGAAGGGCCGAGAATGGCAGAACCGAGGCTGGTCTGTTCGGGACGACCTACCACGCCTTCCAACAGCTGAATGTCGCCATTGTCCTTAATCGTGAACAGGGTGATGTTGTTCGGGGTGATGGACTGGAACACTTCGTCCACATCCACAAACAGCATCGAGATGATGACATCCACACGGTCGCCATCTTGAATCCCGTAAGCCACGCTAGTCACCCGGTCAATCGGGATGGACACCGCCACGCGGTCACTGGGGAGTATAGCCGCCGCGTCCGAACCCACATTAGCGATCTGGGTCAAGTCTTCAACGACCAGATTCGACAGAATGGGCTGTTCACGGAACAGGTCAGTGCGTGCCACCTTCCCCAGAAGGTATTCCAGCCCGCCCTGATCTTCGCGCAGGGAGTTGAAAGGAACCGCTTCTTCCGGCCACAGCGTATAGCCGGCCACATCCGCCATCGCTTCAATCTGCGAGGGGAAGCGGAACCCGCGAGGCAGGTTTTGCAAAGCCTGCACCACCCGCACGAGGGGGATTGGCGTGGGCGTGGGCGCTAAAGTAGCCCCCGGCACCGACGGTTGTTCCGCACCCGTATTATTCGCAACGGGTGGAGTCGTCGGCGTCAAACCGCCGCTCAAAAACACGAACGCTAAGACACCTAAGAGAATGATCAGGCCAACGAGAATGAGTACGCGACCGCGCATATGTCCCTCCATCAGGCATTTGAGTGCTTTATCCGCAGCGCAGACCGCTTATGGACAAAGAGAGGTTCCGCGAAAAGTAATGTGATTTCTAGTGTAGTCCAATAGCAAGGGCTGTCAAATAGAGCAAGGTTTGTATATCGTTTGCGCACCATGTGACCTAGAGAACTTCATCGCTGGAGGGCAGTTCCAGATGAACCCGTGTGCCATCTTTTTCGCCACTGGTTACTGAAATGGCACCGCCGACCAGTTCAAATTTTTCCTTGAGCGTGAGCAACCCTTGCGGGCGCGGTTCCAGATGTGTTTCGTCATTTCCGTTGAAGATCACTTCCGCGTCGAAGCCGCGTCCGTTATCTTCCACATCCACCTTAATCCGGTCACTCGCCATATCCAACCGCACCAGCAGTTCGGTTGCATTGGCATAATCCCGCGCATTCACCATCAATTCTTGAATGCCGCGAAATAACATCACCTCGCGGTGAGACTCTAAACGACGTTCCTCGCCCAGCAGTTCCAGCTTGGCCTCGATGTCGTTCTTGTCTTTGAACGAATCAATGTAGCGGCGCACGGTCGGCACCACGCCCAAATCATCCAGCATCATCGGACGCAGGTCAAAGATAAAATCGCGCACCTTCTGGAAGGTCACGCTGGCGGTATCTTTCAGGTTCTTGAGTTCATCAGCAGCACGAGCCGGATCGCGGTCAAACAATCGTTGGCAAATTTCGGTTTGCAGGATGAAGTTCGTCAACGACTGCGCCGGCCCATCGTGCATCAGCCGCGCCAGCTTCTGTTTTTCTTCTTCCTGTGCCTGCACGATGCGCACAATGTTGATGGCCGCCTTCTGCGTCGGGCTGGCAACAGGCGTATCCGAAGGCGCTTCGATACCACTCGTTCCCTGAACTGAGCGAACAATCTCGGAGAGGAGCTTCTGCTGATTCTCCAGATTATCACGCTGCGCCAGAAACTTCTCCAACTGACCGCGCATAGTCGCCAACCGGAAACGCGCATCAATCGCTTCGTCATACTTCTGGCGAATATCCTGACGGGGAACAGTTTCGATGTTGTCCTGAATCGTGCGGAGTTCGCTGGCAATATCCGCGTTACGAGTCTGTTCACGGTCAACCATCATCTGCGTCTGGTCAACCTGCCCTTTGATTTCGATCAGCCGATCCTTAACCCGCTTCATCTCGGCTGTAATCATCTCAATCAGTTCATTTTTTGTGTCGGCTTTTGTGTCGGCCATAGTCTCTCACATTTAAGGGATATTCCCATTCGACGAATTCTTGAGCTGCACCCAACCGCGCCGGATGGCATTCACCGCCGCTTGAGTACGATCTTCAACATTCAGTTTCTTCAAGATGGAGGTCATGTGGTTCTTCACCGTCTGCTGGCTGATTTGCAGCTTGGCGGCAATCTCTTTGTTGCTCAGGCCATCCGTCACGAATTGCAAAATTTCCATCTCGCGGGGGCTGAGGGGGATAAAATGCTCCTCGGCATCCACGATGTACGGCCCACTCATCGCTTCCACGCTGGCCTGTATCCAGCTTTCAACCTGTCGCGCATCCAACCGTTCGCCGCCAACGATGAAATGCCCCTTCGCCACATCCCGAATCACTTCCACCAGATCATCCGGCGTGATGTCTTTCGAGCAATAGGCCGAAGCGCCTGTGCGCATGGAGTGCAGCACCTGCTCCGCATCATGGTAAGCCGTCAGGATCACGATGGCAGCCGGATTTCGCTCGGCTTTGAGATGCCGCGCCGCCTGCAAGCCGTTCATACGGGGCAGATTCACATCCATGAGAATCACATCGGGCTGAAGCTGCCGCGCTGTACCGACTGCGCTTTCACCATCCTCGCTAAAGCCGACCACCTCAATATCATCTTCCAAGCTGAGTGCCTTCTGCAACCCATCTCGAAATAGAGGATGATCCTCAACAATTAGCACTCGTATTTTGTTCGACACTGGATTCACGCTCGTCACCCACCTCGCCACTGGTCGTAACACCCTCCCGCAGAATGGTTCTTGAGCGTGGGAAGGGGTCATAACAAACTGACGTTCCCGAAGAAAAGCGAACGCCGATTAAGCGTGAGTATACAACGGAACGCAAAACGACCGCAACCGAAAACACCGGATCGCCTTTTGCGTTGTTCGCCAAAACGATGCACAATATTCATACTGTAATCTACTTCTACATATCAACGGCTGAACACGTATGGCAGACCTTATTGGTTCCATCATCAAGGGTTACGAAATCCGCGAGAAAATCGGCGCGGGCGGCTTCGGTGCGGTTTATCGCGCCTTCCAGCCGGTGATCGAACGCGAAGTTGCTATCAAAATCATCCTGCCAGAACATGCGAACCAGCCGGAATTTATCCGGGGATTCGAGTCCGAAGCGCAAATCGTGGCGCACCTCGAACACCCGTATATTGTTCCGTTGTACGATTACTGGCGCGATCCTGACGGTGCATTTCTGGTCATGCGCTATCTGCGGGCTGGCAGCCTATCTAAACGGTTGCAGGAGGGGCCGATCAGCCCAAGCGACGCGCTGCGAATTATCGAACAGATTGGCAGCGCACTGGCCGCCGCCCACCGGAACGGTGTGGTACACCGCGATCTGAAGCCGGACAACATTCTGCTGGATGACGAGCTGAACGCTTATCTGACGGATTTCGGCATCGCCAAACTGGTCGGCAAAGAGATGAGCGACCAGAACATTTCCGGTTCGCTGCGCTACATCGCCCCCGAACAACTCCGCGCTGAACCGGCTTCCGTCACCGCCGACATTTACAGCCTCGGCCTGATGATCTACGAGATGCTCACCGGGCAGTATCCTTTCGGGGAACTGACGCCCTCGCAAATTGTGATGAAGCACCTCGAAGACCCGCTGCCAGACATCAGCGATGTGCTGCCCGATTTGCCTTACGCGGTCAACCGCATTTTGCAGAAGGCAACCGAAAAAAATCCGGCAGATCGCTACACCGATGCCCGACAGGTCGCCGCCGACCTGCGTGATGCGCTCACGCAAACCGTCACCGCCGACTTATCCCCCATCCCCGATTACAGCAGCATCACCAACCCGTATAAAGGGCTGCGGGCTTTCCGTGAGGCCGATGCTGCGGATTTCTTTGGGCGCGATGCGCTCGTCCAGCAAATTCTGGAACGGCTGACCGACACCCACCGTTACCAGCGATTCTTGTCAGTGGTTGGCCCCAGCGGTTCGGGCAAGTCCAGCGTGGTGCGGGCGGGCGTGGTGCCTGCCCTGCGCAATGGGGCGATTCCGCAGGCCGACAAATGGTTCATCGTGGACATGGTTCCCGGCGCACATCCGCTGCGACAGCTTGAAGCCGCCCTGCTCTCGGTTGCGCTGCGTCCGCCTGCCCGCCTGTATGAGATGCTAAAGGCCGACGAGGACAGCCTGTTGTGGGCAGTGGATCGGGTGCTGGCGGATGCCGATAGCGAACTTCTGCTCATCGTGGATCAGTTCGAGGAAATCTTCACGAACGTCGAGAGCGAGGAAGAACGCCTGCATTTCTTGACTCTGCTCAAGAAAGGCGTCACGTCGCCGGATTCGCGCCTGCGCCTCATCATCACCTTGCGTGCGGACTTCACCGACCGCCCGCTGGAATATGTCGAATTTGGCGAACTGATGCGCCAGCGCACCGAATTTGTGCTGCCGCTTTCAGCCGATGAAATCGAAAGCGCGATCACGGGGCCAGCGCACCGCGTCGGCCTCAGTGTAGACCCGCCGCTGGTGGCCGCCATTGTCGCCGATGTGCGCGAAGAACCGGGCGCGCTGCCGTTGCTGCAATATGCGCTGACGGAAGTCTTTGAACGCCGCGAAGCCAACCGGCTCACCCTCGCTGCCTACCGCGAAAGCGGCGGGGTGCTGGGGGCGCTGGCTCGCCGCGCCGAAGAAGTATACGTTTCGCTGGACGCCGAGCAGCAGCGCATCGTCCGCCAGATGCTTCTGCGGTTGGTCACGCTAGGCGAAGGCACCGAGGACACGCGCCGCCGCGCCCGCCGCGCCGAAATCGCAGATGTGGTTCGGGATAACGCCACGCTGCAAATCGTGCTGGATCGCTTCGGTCAATATCGCCTGCTCACCTTCGATTTTGAACCCGGCACCCGCGAACCCACGCTGGAAGTGGCGCATGAAGCCCTAATCCGCGAATGGCAGCGCCTACGCGGGTGGCTGGATACCAGCCGGTCTGATGTGCGCTTGCAGCGAGTGCTGGCAGGCGAAGCGGGCGAATGGGAAAAGAACCGTCAGGACAGCAGTTTCTTGCTCAGTGGCGCCCGTCTCATATCTTACGAGGAATGGACAAGCACAACCGACCTCGCGCTCACAGACCGCGAACGCGCCTATATTGACGCCAGTATCGCGGAGCGCCACCGCCGCAACGCCGCCGAAGAAGAACGCAAACGCCGTGAAGAAGAAACCGCCCGCCGCGCCGAACAGTTCGCCAAACGCGCCCAACAGTTGCGCCGTGCCGCCACCCTGCTCGGAATCGTCGGGGCGCTGGCGGTGGTGGCGGTGATTGTCGCCATCACGCAAGTATCCAGCACGCAGGTGCAGGTCGCCGCCGGACAAACGCAAATCGCCGGCATACAGCCCACGCTGGAAGTTGCCCAGAACCAGATTGACGGCGCACAGACCGAAATCGCGGGCGTGCAGCCCACGCTGCAAGATGCCCAAAAACAGATCAGCGGCGCACAAACGCAAGTCGCAGGGGTGCAACCTACGGTGACAGCGGCGCAACTGCAAATCGAAGGCGCTCAAACGCAAATCGCGGGTGTGCAGCCCACGCTCAACGCCGGACAAACGCAGGTCGCAGGCGTGGAACCCACGCTCAACGCCGCCAATGACCGTGTGGGCGTGGCAGAAACGCAGGTCGCCGCCGTCCAGCCCACCATCGCCGCAGCCGAGGGGCAACTCAGCGCGGCGCAAACACAAGTCGCGGGTGTCCAACCCACGCTGCAAGCCGGGCAAACACAGGTCGCCGGAGTCGAACCCACGCTCAACGCCGCCAATAACCGTGTGGGCGTGGCAGAAACGCAGGTCGCTGCCGTCCAGCCCACCGTAGACGCTGCCCGTTTCCAGTTGAACAGCGCCCAGACGCAAATCGCCGCCGTCCAGCCCACGCTGCAAGCCGGACAAACACAGGTCGCCGGCGTCGAACCCACGCTGCAAGCCGCCGATTCGCGGGTGAATGATGCGGGGACGCAAGTCGCCGCCGTCCAGCCGACGGTTGCCGCCGCGCAAGCACAAATTGATGCCATTGTTCCCACGCTACAAAACGCACAGACCCGAGTCGCCGGGGTGGAACCCACGCTCAACGCGGCCAACGGGCGGGTGAATGCTGCCGAAACGCAAGTCGCCGCCGTCCAGCCGACGGTTGCCGCCGCACAGTCCCAGTTGGACAATGCCCAAACGCAAATCGCGGGAGTCCAGCCCACGCTGCAAGCCGGACAAACACAGGTCGCCGGCGTGGAACCCACGCTAAACGCCGCGAATGCCCGCGTGGATATTGCCGAGACACAGGTCGCCGGCGTGCAGCCCACCGTGACAGCGGCGCAGGCGCAAATTAACGCGATCATCCCCACGCTCCAGCACGCCGAGACACAAGTCGCGGGTGTGCAGCCCACTGTCGCCGCCGCCAATGCCCGCGTGAATACTGCCGAGACACAGGTCGCCGGTGTGCAGCCCACATTGGACGCGGCACAGGCGCAAATTGATGCGATTGTCCCCACGCTGGCGCTGGCGCAAACACAGGTGGCCGGTGTGGAACCGACCCTCAATGCGGCGGAAACCAGCGTCGCAGCAGTACGCCCCACCCTGACCGCCGCCCAATCGCAGATTGACGGCGTACAGCCCACGCTCGCCAGCGCCGAAACGCAAATCGCCGGAGTCGCGCCCACGCTGGCCTTCGTGGAACAGGAGGTCAGTTCGCAGCGCAGTATTGCGGACGCGCTGCGCCACGTCCGCAGCGCCCAGACGCTCCTCGACGCGGGCAACCCTGATCTAGCGATTGCGCTGGTGCTGGAAGCCTACCGCCTGAACCCTTCGCTGGGCGAAACACAGCGCATCCTGAATGGAGCCATCCCCTACACCGTGCGTCTGAGCATCAACGGAAGCCGTGTCGCACAGTATTTCAGCACCGATATGTCCTTCGCGCCCTACCCGTCCCGCGAGAATCGGGAGTTGATTGATCCTGACACCTTCATCGCGGTGGATGCGTCCGGCTATCAAGCGTTCACGCCGGACGAACAGTATTTCGTGATGGCGGTTGGCACGACGGTAGAAGTGTGGTCGCCCGCCACGCGCCAGCGGTTATTCCAGTTGGAAGCAGGCGATACCATCACCACCATGATCCTCAGCCCGGACGGGCAGCGCATCGTGGCAGGAACCCGCCGGGGACTGATACAAGTATGGGATACGGGCACCGGTGTCTTGCGCCACACCCTGCACAGCCAAGATACTGTTCTGGCGCTGGATTACAGCCCGGAACAACCGCGTGTGATCGCCGGATACGCCAACGGCATGGCGGATATATGGGATGTGGACGAAGGCACGCTGCTGGCGAAACTGCCCACCCCGCACCCCTCGCCCGTCTTCCGCGTGACCTTCAACGCCAACGGCACCGAAGCCTTCTCGTATGATTTCGCTGACCCCGAAGGCAAGATCGGCGTGTTCCGCAACGGGACTACGCCGGCCTTCCGCAGCCCAGCGAACACCTACCGCGCCATCAGCCCGGACGGGGAAATTGGCGTCATCGGGGGCCGTCCCGCCGCCTTTATTTCCCTGTACGATGCCGATTCGAGTGTTCAACAGCGCACCTTCCAGCGCGGGAATAATGCCGAAGATTGGGTGCAGGCCATCGCCTTCAGCCATGATAAACGCTCGCTGGCAGTCTTTCTCGAATCCCGCGACTATCAGCCGGATAAGAACTTTACCGTCACCAATCGGCGCTTGGAACACTGGAGCATCACCACCGGGGAACTGCTCGGCACGTTCGACCCCAAAATCGTTGACCCCGGTAGCTGGGATGTGGACAGCATCAGCTTTAGCGCCGATGACACCCGGCTACTGGCGGGCGGGCGCTTCAGCCGTCAGTACGTGGTCACGCTGTGGGATGTAGCGACCTACACGCAGCTACGACAATTCAAAGGGCATCAAGCGCAAATCCTGCAAGTGGGATTTAGCGCCAATCAGACTTACGCCTTCAGCGCCTCCAGCGATGGCAATGTACGCCTGTGGGACATCGGCACCCGCGATTTGAACATCCTCAGCCGCACCGAAACCAACGTGCAGTCACTAGACGCGCTTGGCATCAGCAGCGATGGCACACGGGCATTTGTGGCCTTTGGCAAACAGAGCTTAGGGGTCTACGACCTGACCACAGGCCAAGAAGACCGCAACAAACGGCAGTTCACCAGCCAGCAGTATGAGGTGGTCTTCAATCCCGCACAGCCCAATACCGTCGTAACCAGCGCCGAAGGCATGGTGTTGTTCGATCTGGACAAGCAAGAGCGCGTGTATATCTTCCCGGTGGAGGATGCGTCGCAGGTGGGCGGGATGGCCTTCAGCCCGGATGGGGCGCTGTTCTACTATGCCTACAACAACGAGATTCGCCGTCTCGACCTATACAGTCGGCAGGAACAAACGCTGTTCCGCGCCGCCGCCCTCTGGATCGCCCCCAGCCCGAATAACGAGTATGTGGCCTACGCCACCGATCAGCGGGTAGTGATCTGGGATTTGATCGAAGGGCGCAACGTGTTTGACACCAGCATCCAGTCCGGCACGATCAACAGCCTCGCCTACAGCGCGGACAGCGGGCGCATTATCGCCGCCATCAGCGAACCGGATAACACCGCGATCATCTGGGACGTTGCCAGCGGCGCACAGTTGTACACGCTGGTCGGTCACAACTCAGATGTCACCGCCGCCGTGTTCAGCCCGGACGGGTTGTTCGCGCTGACGGGTTCGCTGGACAACACGCTCATCCTGTGGGACACCACCAACGGGCAAACCATCCGCCAGTACACCGGACACACCGCGCCCGTCCGCCAAATCGTATTCGATCCGCAGGGCGGAGTGGCCTATTCAATCTCCGACAACCTGCGCGATGGCATCATCGGCTGGCGTGTCGACTCGGTGCGAGATACCGTGAACTGGGTCTACAACAACCGACTCATCCGAACCATCAACTGTCAGGAACGCAGCCAGTACCGCGTAACCCCGCTGTGCGAAGGTGATGTCATCCCCACGCCGGGGCCAACCCCCACGTCGCAGGCCACGCCTACACAGACGCCCACACCCACGCCGCGCCCGACGCTCACGCCCACGTTCACGCCCATTCCAGAGGCGATTGTACGTACCGAGGGCGGCAGTCTGGCGAACCTACGCAGCGGCGCAGGCCCCGGCTTCCAGTTGGTGGCACAAATTCCTTCGGGAACCCGTGTGCTGATCCTGCAAATAGACGAAAGCATCGGGTGGGCGCAAATCCGCGTACCAGACGGCAAGGTGGGCTGGATTCTGCTAGGGGTGCTGGATCGCCAGTAAGCGCCGCCTTTAACTCACGCCGCTGGTGCGGGGGCGGTATTGCAACGCCTCCGCCACATGCGGCACTTCGATGCGCTCACTGCCGCCCAGATCGGCAATCGTGCGGCTGAGTTTGAGGACGCGATGGTACGCCCGCGCCCCCAACTGCATCCGCTTCACCGAAAGTTCCAGCAGTTGGCGGCCTTCCGGCGACACCACGCAGAGTTGAGCGATTTCGCTCACCCCCATATCGGAGTTAGCGTGTAGCGTGGGATGGTTGCGGAAACGTTCGCGCTGCCGCTGTCGTGCCGCCTCCACCCGCGCCCGCACCGCCACCGAAGACTCGGCGCGTCCGGCGCTCATCAGCTTGTCGTGGTCTACACGCGGCACATCCAGATGAATATCAATCCGGTCGAGTAGCGGCCCCGACAACCGCCCCTGATAGCGCCCGATCATCGTTGGCGAACAGGTGCAGGCGCGTAGCGTATCGCCATAGTACCCGCAGGGACAAGGGTTCATGGCGGCAATCAGCAGGAAATTGGCGGGGAAGGTGAGGCTGCCTTTGGCGCGGCTGATCGTCACGATTTTGTCTTCAATCGGCTGGCGCAGTACTTCCAGCACCTTTTGCCCCATCTCGACAATCTCATCAATGAACAGCACCCCCCGGTGCGCCAGACTAATCTCGCCCGGACGCGGCACCGACCCGCCGCCGACCAACCCGGCCTGCGAAATCGTGTGGTGTGGAGCGCGAAAAGGACGGTTCTGGATGAGGGGATGGTCGCCTTCCAGCAAATCCGCCACCGAGTAAATGCGCGTGACCTCCAACGCCTCCTCCAGCATCAGTTTGGGCAGGATTCCCGGCACCGCCCGCGCCAGCAAGGTTTTGCCCACCCCCGGCGACCCCGATAGCAAAATGTTGTGGTTGCCACCGGCGGCAATTTCCAGTGCCCGCTTCACATGCTCTTGCCCTTTGATGTCGGCAAAATCCACGATTCCTTCGGGCAGATCAAACGAGTCACGAATTTCAAGGGGTTCGGTTTGCTGTGGCGCGATCGGGTTCAGGCCGTACAAATGCTCCACCAGCTCGCCCAACGTTTGCACCGGAATGACCTGCAAGCCTTCGACCAGCGAGGCCTGCCGCGCATCCTCCGCCGCGACAAACAGCGTTTCAATGCCGGACTGGTAAGCACTATAGGCCAGCGGTAGCACGCCCTTCACATGGCGAACGCTACCATCCAGCGACAGTTCGCCCAAGAACAGCGCGTTCTGCAAGGCTTCCAGCGGCACCTGATCGGTAGCGGCCAGCACGCCCACCGCCATCGCCAGATCATACGACGGCCCATGCTTGGGGAGATCAGCAGGCGACAGGTTGACCACATACCCTTTATTCGGGAATTGCAACCCGCTGTTTTTGATGGCAGCACGCACCCGTTCGCGGCTCTCTTTCACCGCATTATCCGGCAGGCCGACGATATTGAAGCTGGGCAGCCCTGCGCGGGGATTGAAGTCCACCTCGACATCCACTAGGCAGCCTTCGAGTCCCAGAATGGCGCATGAACGGACAATGGCTAACATCATTTCACCCCGTTGGTGCGGCGCTGCGTCACACAAGAGTAATGTAGAAGCAACCAACCCTTATGGCGAATATTCGCAAACAGCAGTGGCGCTTCACAAATCCACACGTTATTATAGCCACACATTCGTAACCATAATGCAAAATGCGATGCAACCTATTTTACGACTTCATTCCGCCTGTTCTTCAAGTTATAGCGGACGAGTTGCAGTTTGAGTTTAGCTTCTAACCGGGATTGAGGAAAAACCCGAATAACATCCAGCGCCCCGGAACAACCTGCACAAAGCCTAGCATAAATAATCGGTCAACTAGGCTGTATCGGATTTTACCGATTACAGACTATAATCAATTTGTGTATTACACTGCCGGTGTTGATGAGACATGTCAATCACTCACAAACGACTCCATGCGATTGTACGCGGCAAAGTTCAGGGTGTCAGCTTTCGCTACTACACGTTGCTACGTGCGCATGAGATAGGCGTCACCGGATGGGTGCAGAACCTACCCGATCGCTCTGTCGAAGTTGTGGCTGAGGGTGAGGCGCTTTTGCTGGAAGAACTGTTGGCCTTCCTGCATCGTGGCCCGCTTGCAGCGCGTGTCACCGCAGTCGAGGTCGAATGGTTCACCGCCACCGGAGATTTCACTGACTTTGTGATCCACTGATGTTGAGGCCGTATGATTTCACCGCCATCTGTTCCAGTCCCCCCAACGCCGAATGCCTCTCCAGAGGAGAACGAGGCGCTGGTCAATGAACTCATCGCCATCCTCAAAGAAGTTGAGGAGAAGCCCTGTCGCCAGATTCGCCTGATCGTCGAATATTGCGGAGCCGCGTTTGCCCGCGAGATATTGCAGGCCACGCTCGAAACTGAGGCCAACGGAGGCATGATGCTGCCGGATGAAACGCGGCGGCGCACCATCGGCGGTGTCTATTTCTATCTGGCGCGTCACAAAATGACCAACCAGCTTCAAAAGCGCATTTTTCCGTTCAATGTGCGCAAGCCCCGCGTGGACATCATGCCCGCGCCGCCGCAGCAACCGCTCAGATGGAACGAACGCAAAAAAATACTAAACGCGCTACTCGAATCGCACGGTGAGGTAAAAAACGTGAAAGTCATACTCACAGGCCGTCCGGGCACTATTGAAACACGCAAAGATTTGGTCATCACCACCATGACACACGACGGGCGGTTCCCCACTTTGCCGCGTGGAGTCCCAACTCCCCCGGAGGAAGCCACCCGCTATACCGTTTATATCAGTGCTAAACAGTGGAAACGGGTGGAACAGCCCATCACCCATCCAGATGATTATCTGATTATCGAAGGGGTGTGCGCTTTCGATCCTGCGATCAACGGCATTGCGGTTTTTGCCAATTCCGTGACCACACAGCAACTTGAGAAGAAACGCCGTGCCAAGGCGGATTCCGAAGTACCAGAGGATAATGACGCTGCCGCACCGCCGCCTAGTCCGAGACCGCCCGTTCTGATGAACAAGCCCTCGCGCATCGCGGAAACGTTGCAAACAGTAGCCGAAACGGCGACTCCCCCGGCACAGATTCCCATCCCCACCGGTATGCCAGCCGAAGAATCCGAGAAGCTCCTCGGCCTACATGCCTCGGCGCGTGCCTATCGCCAAAAAATTACAGACCTTGAAAACAAGCCAGAAGGCCAGCGGTTCGGACTCGAAATGACCCGTAAACTGCTGAAGAAAGTGGAAGACGACATCGTGGCAATCGAAAAACACTATCCCGCCGACTAACCCCACACAGCGCGAAGGACGTTGTTCTTCGCGCTGTGTTAAGAAGTTCAAACCGCTACTTTAGCGCCGCGCCAACCGCCGCGCCAATCCGGTAAACTGAGCGCGTTCTTCTACCGAAAACGCCCCGCTGTTCCAGACAAATACCAGATACAGAACCGCGCCAAGGGGCATCACCACAAACAGGTTCAGTCCGGCACTGGAAACGAACCAGACCACCACACCCATCGCCACCACCGCCACCGCCAACCGTAAAAAGCTGCGCATCCCCAGACCGCGCCCAAACTCATCGCGGAACAGGAAGTAGAACAGCGCCGCGCCGATGAAATCGGTCAAAACCGTAGCGAACGATGCGCCGATCATCCCCAGCGCAGGCACGAGAATCAGGTTCAAAATCACATTGACCACACCCTGCGTCCCATAGATTTTGGCTGCGCCCCGTTCGCGGGTGATGGATGTGGTCATGTTGCCGCAAAATGAGCTGTACATCACAATCGGCAAGTCCCAGATCAGGATCATGAACGCCAGCGCCGCCAACCGGTTTTCCGGGCCATAAATGGTCGAGATCAAAGGATCAGCCAGAAGCGTCCCCCCCAACGCAATCGGCAGACCGAGGAACATCATGTACTTGAACGAGCGAAAGTACCAGGGATGGGCTTTTTTCGGGTCTGCCGCGTGTTCGCGTGCCAACGTGGGCGTGATGGCATTATTGAAGGCGCGAGTTAAGGTGAGGAAGTTCAGGGTCAGGCCATAGGCGATGTTATACCAGCCAATTTCGGCGTTCGAGTGATGCCCACTGAGAACAATCGTGTCCACGCGGAACGAAAACGAGAGCGCAAGCTGGATAAACGCAAACGGCAATCCGCGCACGATGAATTGCCACCAGAGCCGGATATTCAGGTGAAAGCGGGGTGGGCCGAAATGATTTTTCC
Organism: uncultured Chloroflexota bacterium; assembly: GCA_903864435.1. Lineage (GTDB taxonomy): Bacteria > Chloroflexota > Anaerolineae > Aggregatilineales > Phototrophicaceae > CFX2. The sequence goes on from CAIPFY010000299.1 coordinate 14,958, forward strand.
GCACCACGTAATAGCTCATGCCGATCAGGATGGGGATGTTGATAAACCCCGCGATGACCAACCACACGAAGTCTTTCCCCGCGAACAGGAACAACGCGCCGAACACCATGAACACAATCTGTCCCATCACCTCGAAAAACGAGGTGATGTCCACACGCTCATTTCCAGAAATCAGCCCGGTCAACGGGACGAGAAACGCCTGTAGAAAATAAGTCAGCGTGTACAGGAAAATCGCCAGCACGATCTCTGGCGGATAGGGATGAGCAACCGCACTTGCGGTCGTCACCACACAGGCAATCAGCGCCATCAACACGCGCAGCGACACCATATCCCAGAACCACTGGGTAGTCTTTTGAGCATCCCGCGAGACTTCACGGGTGAAATACTGGGTTACGCCGAAATCGCCCAGCACCGAAAATAGTGCAGTCCACGCCAGCACGATCGAGTATTGACCAAACTGTGCATCACCCAACTGGCGAATGACCAGCACCTGAAACAAGAAACTGACCACGCGCAGCGCCATCTGCCACACCAGCCCCATAGCGGTGTTGCGGGCGATAATGCGACCAGCACTGCGACGGGGTTGTTCCGTCGGCGCGTTCAAATCTGTCATAACTGTCGTTTCCCCTCTGCCATGTGGAACAGGAGCAGTACAAACCCAACGTTGTACACTACCATAAAGCGGCCTGATTATGCCAACTACAGCTAACACCCACCTTGCACGACACCCTGCCTTGACATCCCCCCTCCCCAACTTTATAATGCCCACACTTGTGACCGAAAAGATTATCAGGAGTAACCACCGTGGGGCCGCTGCCAAAACGCCGTCATTCGCGCACCCGTCGCAACAAGCGCCGTTCACACGATGCGCTGTCGCTCAATCATCTGTTGGTCTGTGAAGGTTGCGGCGAATACCATATCGCCCACCATGTCTGCCCCAAGTGCGGCACGTATCGCGGCGAAACAGTGGTTGAAGTCGCCGAAGAATAAAGCCTGTTCTTGCTTGGATTAGAGCCGCCCTGCATTATCAGGGCGGCTTTTGTTTTCTCAGGACTGGAGGATTCCGCATGGCGCTCGATTGGTCAAAAACAGCCTTTGTATTTCCCGGTCAGGGGTCGCAGGTGGTGGGGATGGGCCGCGATCTGGCGGAAGCATTCCCCATCGCGCAAGAAACCTTTGAGCAAGCGAATGCTGTACTCGGCTTCAGTCTGTCCGATCTGTGCTTCAACGGTTCGGACGAAGCCTTAAACGATACCATCAACACCCAACCCGCCTTATACGTCACCAGTATCGCTGCCCTACGCGCCCTGAAAAGTGCGCTGCCAGACGCACAACCAGCGTTCACCGCCGGTCACAGTCTGGGCGAGTTCACGGCGCTGACTGCTGCCGGGGCGCTGTCGTTTGAAGACGGCTTGCGGTTGGTACGCGAACGCGGACGCCTTATGAAAGAAGCGGATGAGAAAAGCCCCGGCGCGATGGCTGCTCTGCTCGGCCTCGAATCAGATGCGGTGCGCGAGGTGTGCGCCCGTGCCAGTCAGCAGACCGGCGGCATCCTCATCCTCGCCAACGACAACTGCCCCGGTCAAAGCGTCATCTCCGGTGATGACGCCACGCTGGAGCTAGGACTCGAACTGGCGAAGGCCGCAGGTGCCAAGCGTGCGGTAAAGCTGCCCATCAGCATCGCCGCCCATTCGCCCCTCATGGAATCCGCTTCCGGGGACTTCCGTCATGCGCTGGAAAAAGCGCCTTTCCAGACTCCCATCACCCCCATCATCGGGAATGTTGAAGCGGCTCCCCTGCGCGATGTGGAAAGCATCCGGCGCGAACTGGATCAGCAGCTTACGCATTCCGTTCGCTGGACGGAATCGGTGCAAACCATGATCGCGGCGGGCGCCGAAACGTTTCTGGAGTTCGGTTCTAAAGATGTGCTGGTGGGGCTTATCAAACGCATTGACCGCAGCAAAACCGGACGTGCGCTGAACAGCGCCGACACGCTACGCGCCTTCATCGCCGAACAGTAAACCCGCGCTCAAACCAACGAGGGCAACCGGATGGGCTGCCCTCGTTTCGTCATCATCGGCGCTTATTTCTTCAGCGCACTCAAGCCTTCAAACATCCGCAGTGCCGCCTTTTCGGTACGCTCCGGAGGAAGGGCATACGAGAAGCGAACCCAGTTCGCGCCAGCCGGCGAGAAGTACACACCCGCCACAACCGCCACGCCATATTCCTCGGCTAGATAGGTCTGCAACCCTTCGCTGTCGCCCAACCCACCCGCCTCGATAAACGCTCCGCAGTCAATGAACGTATAGTAGCCGTCACCGATGACATGGCGGACGCCCTGCGCAGCCAGAATTTCGCGGAGTACCTTGCGGCTCTGTTTGGTCGGTTCGATGATCGGCGCAGCCGCCTCACCGAAGCCCTTTTCGTAAGCGGCAATCGCCACCGCCTGCGCGTAGAAACTGGGAACCACACCATGCGAGGCTTGGCTGGTGATGAAATCCACCACCTTCTTGCCCGCCAGCAGATGCGCACTGCGAATATTGGAAGCGCCGAGGCTCTTGGTCACGCCATCGAGGAAAATCAGCCGTTCGCGCAGTTCCGGCTCAAACGCCTGAAGCACGGCGTTAATGTCCGAAGGGCCGCCATCCGTCACCCAGTGGTAAATCCAATCGAACAGCACATACGGATAACCGTTTTCCAGCGCCGTGCGTGCCAGTTCAATCTGTTCAGCCACCGGAATAGTGCGCCCGGTGGGATTGTCGGGCGAGGTGATGACGATACCGGCAATCCGGCGGCCTTCGGCTTTGGCAAATTCCGCCGTCGCCTTAATCGATTCCGGCGTGTAGCGCCAGCCTTCAGCCGGATCGCCGGGAGCCAGCAGCACGTTCAGGCCGATGGCATACGGCCCCCAGTTGTAGCTCACCCACGGGACGCGGGATACCACCACCAGATCGCCCACGCGACCGGTTCCGATGGAAGCCATCGCCGCATAAGCCTTCTGCAAACCATCACGCCCGCCCTGCACAAAAACGATATTTTCCGGCCCCCAGCCCGACGCCGGCTGGAGCTTCCAATATTGTTCAGCCGCAGCCTTGCGAAACTGCACCGTCCCCCACGGCTGGTTGTAAGACGTACCCTGCTTGAGTTGGAGTTCATGAGCGCGGTTGAGCAGTTCGACTGGCACACCCGGCAGGCTGGCGCCACCATCTCCCTGCGACGCATCATACGTCGGTGCGTCCGCGCCCATCTTGGCCTTATATTTGTTCAAAGCATCCCGGATCAAGAACATGCGTGACGGCGGGATTGACATCATCTCCCCCGGATACCCGTTGACCGGCACCCGGTACTGCGGCGGGACAACAAATTCCGGCACGTCCAGTGGGTTGACAGATTGTGTAACCAAGCGATCCTCCATTGAAGGGCTACTCCGCCCTCCCGAAAATAAAAGCACCCCGATGGTGGGGGTGCTCACTGCTCAAAACATCAACAGCACACGCCCCTAGGCGGGTAGGTTGGTAGTAGTATTCGTATTCATCCCGCTACCCGTAGCAGTGCGCATTCATCGCTCCTGTAGATTGACAGTTCAAATTGTGACTCGCTGTGGAAAGACTGTCAAGAGAACCACTACGGCGATTCGGGGCAGATCGTCCATAGAGAGTCACAGTCGCCTATTGACCGCCCCCCCCTAACCTGTTAAAATGCCCCGCAATCCGGAGGGATGGCCGAGTGGTTTAAGGCGCTGGTCTTGAAAACCTGAGTGGCGCATGTCGTCACCGTGGGTTCGAATCCCACTCCCTCCGCCGGATTGACCACGTACAAGGGGGGGTGCCAGAGTGGTCGAATGGGGCCGCCTGCTAAGCGGTTTTCGGGGTTATACCCGAACGCAGGTTCGAATCCTGTCCCTCCCGCAGTAGAAAACAAAAACCGGCAGCGTGATCTGCCGGTTTTTGTTTTCCGTTGGGCTGCACGCACGCGGTTTGGCGATGAAACGAATAGCACCCGCCAACTCACCCTGATGTTTAGCTCACATTTTTATGTGTTTGCCGTTCCAACAAAAGCGCGATACACATCCATCTGGGTAGCCCATTCGATGATGCCTTCGTCGGAAAGCTGCTGCATCTGTGCGAAGAAATAACGCATGCCGTCTTCATTTTTGGAGTTAAACAAAGTAACTTCGAGGTAGATGCTGACTTTCGCAAAGCGGTTGCGGTCGCGGAAGCCATCAATTTCGCGCAAGGTTGCCACCAGAAAATCAACATCTTCATGAGTCAACACACAGCGATCCTGACAGTCATCCCCCACGCTGGATTCTGCATATCGAATGAGCGAACCCAGATCACCCGCGCTGATGAGCATCGCACCATTAGCATCTGCTTGAAAGTCTTGTGCGTCCGCTGCCATGAATGGATAGATGCGTTCCGTCAATTCCAACGGCGCATTTTCATGATGATGACCCGACATGATGTAGCGATTCGTCCATTGGGCGCTGGGGCGGTTCTCTAACGGCATGGATAAATAGTGCATGCTGACAATGCCATCTAGGTATTTGAACCCCGCCAAACTCCCCGCCTGCACATAATCATTCACGCTGCCCGCGCCAGAACAGCCCAAATTATTCTCGCTGCCTACCAGCGCATCTACCAGCGCCTTGTTTTGCTGGAACAATGCCGCATATTCCTCAACCGGCATCAGCGGGTCACGAAATCCAAAATCACAGTGCGTCCCTACGCCATGCCCGCGATCAAGAATCGTTTTGCATGAAATTGACGCCCCAGATTGTATTGGCGCGTGCAAACGACTTTTCGCTCTCAACGGTGAGTTTCGCCCCATACCCCTCTGCCAGACTCATCCCATAGGAAAGCAACCGAACGTGACGCTCAAAAATCTTTTGATCGCGGTCATCCTGAAAATTACTCTCCATATGTGTCATCGTGGTCATGTAAAGCGGTTGCGTATCCTGTGCATACCCCGGCACCGCCGACAGCACCACCCACAATAGACTCAACAAACCCACAGCTTTTTTCATTATCGTTAGGCCATTCGTTCAATAAAATATAGCGATATGCGGTGCAACGCCCATATCTTACTGCGAATTAATAACTTTTAATATGAATTCACCCGTTTGAACACAACGCTACGCGATAAGCAGGAAGCCAACGCTCGAAAAAGCAGGGCAGATCAAACAGCCAGCATCATGATGTGACATACTCCCCGCACGTAAACGTGGGGGCTTCTGGCTTCAAACGTCGTATGCGCTCGTCAATAGTGACTTACAACGACTCAGCCATCGGGCTAATGTTCTAGCCC
>CAIPFY010000300.1 GCA_903864435.1 uncultured Chloroflexota bacterium
GTGGTATCCGGGGGCAGGGTGATGACCACATCAATCGCCGGAGACGCATCGTTGAGCGTAATCAGATCATTGGCATTCTGAGCCATCGCGGGCAGTGCCGACACCAGTGCCGACACCAGTGCCAGCAGAACCACGACAAAGAGAGCTAGGCGCTTCATACAAGAGTCCTTTCCTGAACCGAGTTTGAAAAATTGGGAGGTCGCTTCGACCTACGTAGGGGATGTCACTCAACTTCCAGTTGAACGGTGCTGCCGCACGGAACGACAGTGATTAGCGGCTTGACCGGCTGGACTGCTGTACGGGTTGCTGCACGATCACCGGCGACGGTGCCGACATCTGCGCCGGAACCGGCGGCTGGATCGCCATCACGTTACCCTGTGCGGACGACTGGTAGCTGACCATCTGGTTAGTCGTCTGCGGTTGGCGCAGAACGATCACGCTAGGTGCCGACTTCTGGATGAGCAGCGTGGGTGCTGCTGTTTGCGGCATGGCTGCCGCCGGTGACACAACGGCAGATTCTGCGGAAGGGGTCAGCGTCAGCGCGATCATGCGCGTATCGAGCATCGCCAAATTCTGGGCGCCGACGAAAGTTGCTATTGTTGCACTGGTTGCCATTGCGCTGCGGACGAGGAGTTTCCGGGCGCGATCTGTATTTGCCATGTTGAGTATCTCCACTGAACTGTCACTACGGTCTTACAATACGACAGTCCGGGGACGCTTGTTTAAACGCCCACTCAACGTCACCTTAAATGCGGCTTAAATGTGAAATAGGCTTTCTGGTGCAGGCGCAGTCTTGAACTCATTGCACTGACATGGAATGAGCAAGGGGGGTAGGCAATGCCAGATTGCTTCTATCGGTTATCGTGCCGCGCTTCGATTAGCCCGTTACATCTTCTACCGGGAATAGATCGCGCACCGGAACGCTGAAGCCGGGCAACACATCCCCGCCGGATAGCGTATCGTCTATCGTCAAGAAATGGCGCTCGGTGGCCGTCAACACTTCTACAATCTGGCGCGTGGAATAGATAATCCAGACCATGCGCGTCCCGTGCGATAGATAGAGCAGGGCTTTATCGAGCATGAAGCGTTCGCTTTGCCCTTCCGATTGGGCCTCGACAGCCAGATCGGGCATATAGGGTGCTGCACCGCTGCGGGTGAGCGCCCCGCGTCCTTTGACCACGAACGACAGATCGGGGATGAGGTCGTTTTCGTTATCACCGGGCAGGCGATAACGTGCTTCGATCAAGGCATATCCAATGGGTTGCTGACGCAGAAACACGAACAGGAAGCCACTGAGCATCTGGATGATATAGGCGTGAAGCTGCGTGGGCATTTTCTCGCTGATCTCCCCGTGAATGAGTTCAAAACGGCGTTGTGCGTTTTCAGGTAAGGCGAGAAATGCCTCGAATTGTGCCATCGCAGTCTTTGTGTGCATGAACATCGGCTTGCCCTCTCGACTTTGCTCGATTCTATCACGGGTTCCGGTTGCGCGATCCCCTCCCAGTGCGTATCCGATCGTCGAACAGGTCATGTAAGCGCCAACACGCCTACCCATACCGCAAGATTGCGGTGTGACGGGCGTCCGTCAGGCTAAGGCGCGGCGGGAAGCGTGACACGCATTTGAGTGCCTTGCCTCAATTGGCTCCTGACAGTAATTGTTCCACCATGATGTTCAATGATCCGCTTGGCAATCGGCAACCCCAGCCCGAAACCGGCGGTGGTATGTGCATCATCCAACCGCCAGAAGGTATCGAATATCTGCGATAGGTTTTCTTCGGCAATACCTTTGCCTGTATCGTCCACTTCTACCCACACTTGTCCATCTGCCGTCCCCATCGTGACCGTGATAGTGCCTTCCGGTGGAGTGAAATGGTAAGCATTGTCTAGCAGTTGTTTGAAGGCTTCCAATAGCAGGTTGGAATCGCCCATTACCGCTGGCAATTCAGGGGGAGGGGAGAAACGCAGTTCCGGTTTTTTGGGATTGCCCTCTTTCTTGATACCGTACCCCTTTTCCAATTCACAACCCACCTGCAAAACGGAGCCAATGTCTACCTGCTGCTGCCCCAGAACATCATCACTTTCAGCTTTGACGAGCATCAATAGCATCTCAACCAGTCGCGTGATTCGCTTAATCTGATCGTTGATATGATCCGCTTTACGCTGACGCATCTCTTGCTGTTCCGAGCGCAACAGGAGATAAGTGCCGGAACTAATAATCGAAAGAGGTGTGCGGAATTCATGAGACGCATCCTGAATGAATTGGGTCAGCATCCCGGTGCGTTCATTTTCCAGCGTCAGTGCCAGTTGCTTTTCTTCAGCCTGCTTACGCTCGGTCACATTGCGCGAAATGATGATAGCGGACAAAAACTTTCCATCTGGTGCATAGTTGAAGCGAGTGTGATCTTCACACCAGAAATAATGACCGTCCTTATGCTGGGATCGGTAATAATAGATCAGGTCGGGGTCTTTCCGGCTGATAGTCGCATATATTTGCTTGATCACGATATCCCGATCATCGGGATGAATAGTTTCTTTGATGTCCCGCACTTCCCGACCAAGCGTTTCACCAGGAGCACGTCCATACATGAGGTCATGAGAGGGTGAGGCATACGTAACCCGTCCGAGGAGTGCATCATAAATGAAAATACCATCGGATGTGTTCTCAGCGATCAGGTGGTATTTCTCCTCACTCTGGCGCAGCGCATCCTCCATCTGCCTGCGCTCGGTGATGTCGCGGGACGAGGCATACATCAGGTTGCCATAGGGGTCGGTACGCCACTCGATATAGCGATAACTGCCATCGGCAGCCCGATAACGATTGACGAACTCAATCACAGGTTTCTGCTGGGAAAGCTGCTCCATCGCTTCCAATGTCGCTGGCACATCATCGGGATGTACAAAATCTAGGAACCGTTGGCCTTCGATCTGCGCTACCGGAAGGCCTAACAACTTTTCCCA
>CAIPFY010000301.1 GCA_903864435.1 uncultured Chloroflexota bacterium
ACCTGCGCGGCGAGCGTGTTCAGGCGGTCATCCGTCATGCGGACGGTGGGGCCGGAGATGCCGATGCAAGCGATGGCCTGCCCGCTGGAGTCATAGACCGGCGCAGCGATGCAGCGCACCCCGTAGTCGTTCTCCTCGTCATCCAGCGAATAGCCCAACCGCCGGATGTCTTCCAGATGGGCGAGCAGATCGGCGGCGGTGGTCAGTGTGCGATGGGTGCGGCGGGGCATGTCGGGCGGCATCGGCACGCCGGAGAAAGCCAGCAGACACTTGCCCACCGCCGTGCAGTGCAACGGGATTAAGCGCCCGATTCCCCCCACCACCCGCAGCGAAGCCGACGCCTCCACATCATCAATCACCAGCGCCTGCTTTTGCGAATACACCGCCGTATGCGCACATTCACCGCTGGCGTGCATCAGGTTGTACAGGAACGGCTTGGCCTGATCGCGGATGGGCATCCGGTTCAGCAGTTGCCAACTCATGTGTGTGATTTTTTTGCCCAGCATATACCGGCGCGTGCCGGGGTCAGGTTGAGCGTATTCGTGCTGCACCAGCGTTTGCACCAAGCGCGACACGGTGCTTTTGTCCAGTTCGAGCTGCTGCGCCAGTTCGGTGATGCTCAAACTGCCGTTCGCCTCCACAAAGCGATCCAGAATTTTCAAACCCCGCGCCAGCGATTGTATTTCAGCCATGATCGAGTGCTACTTTCTGATAGTTGTCTCACATTGTGCAACAAACTCGCGCTTTTGTCCATGCAAACGGGGACATTTCAAGTGAGAAGCAACCCTCATCCCCCAACCCCTTCTCCCTCAGAGCGAAGGGGAGATAGAGAACAGCAGGTTCTTACGTCCCTCGCCATGAGGGAGAGAGAAAAGGGTGAGGGTTTTCGCGGGGTGGTTGACAGCCGTGCCGGACGGCTATACACTCGAAAATAAGCATTGTTCCCGGAAAACCAGTTGTCTCACATTATGCAACAAAGAGTCTTTTGGAGGGGTTTATGAGTACAGTTCGTCTTACGCTCGGTCAGGCCATCGTCCGCTTCATGATGAATCAGTACGTGGAACGCGATGGCGTAGAAAATCCATTTTTCGCGGGCTGCTGGGGCATCTTCGGGCATGGCAACATCGGCGGCGTGGCGCAGGCGCTTCAGCAGTACGGGCCGGACTTCCGTTACTACCAGACGCGCAACGAACAGGCGATGGTGATGACGGCGATGGGCTATGCCAAGATGAAGAACCGCAAGCAGACCTTCGCCTGCTTGTCCTCGGTTGGCCCCGGCGCGACCAACATGGTCACAGGCGCGGCCACCGCCACCGTCAACCGCATTCCGGTGCTGCTGCTGGCGGGGGATGTGTTCGCGGAACGGGTGCAAGCGCCCGTGCTGCAACAGTTGGAATCCGAGCATTCAATGGATATTTCGGTCAACGACTGCTTCAAGCCCGTGTCGCGCTACTGGGATCGCATCTCGCGCCCGGAACAGGCCATCCAATCGCTGCTGGAGGCCATGCGCGTCCTCACCTCGCCCGCCGACACCGGCGCGGTGACGCTGGCGCTGCCGCAGGACATCCAGAGCTACGCCTTCGACTATCCGACCAAGCTGTTTGACAAGCGCGTGTGGACAATCCCGCGCAACCATCCCGACCAGTCATTGCTCCAGCGGGCGGCGGGCTGGATACGCGAGAGCAAGCGTCCGCTGATTATCGCGGGCGGCGGCGTGCATTACAGCGAAGCCTTCGACGCGCTGCGCGAATTTGTGGAACTGACGGGCATTCCGGTTTCCGAAACACAGGCTGGCAAGGGGTCGCTGATCTACGATCACCCGCTGAATCTGGGCGGTGTGGGCGTGACCGGCACGAAGGGCGCGAACCTGATCGAGCGCGATGCTGATCTGGTGATCGGCATCGGCACACGCTATAGCGACTTCCCCACCGCCTCCAAGACGGCCTTCCAGAACCCGGATGTGCGCTTCATCAATATCAACGTGTTCGAGATGGATGCCTTCAAACATGCCGCCATCCCGCTGGTGGGCGACGCGCAGGTGACGCTGCAATCGCTGGCGAAATTGCTGGAAGGCTACCGCACCGCCGACGAGTACCAGCAGCAGGTAAAACGCTACAACACCGAATGGGACGCGGAAGTGACCCGCGTCTACAACCTCGAACACGGCCCGCTGATGAGTCAGGGCGAGTTAATCGGCGTGGCGAACGAGCTTTCCGACCCGCGTGATGTGGTGATGAGCGCGGCGGGCAGCTTCCCCGGCGATCTGCATAAGCTGTGGCGCACCCGCGACCATAAGGGCTATCACCTCGAATACGGCTACTCCACGATGGGCTACGAGATTGCAGGCGGGTTGGGTATCAAACTGGCTGACCCCAGTCGTGACGTGTTCGTGATGGTGGGCGACGGCTCGTTCCAGATGATGAACACCGAGATCATCACCTCGATTCAGGAAGGCATGAAGATCATCATCATGCTGGCGAACAACAATGGCTATTCCAGCGTGGGGCGCGTCTCCGAACAGGTGGGCAGCGAGGGCTTTGGTTGCCACTATCGCTATCGCGGCCAATCCGGCTGGTACGATGGCGGCGTGTTGCCGGTAGATTTCGTCAAGATGGCGGAGGGCATGGGCGCAATCGGCATCCGCGCCAACACCCGCGACGAGCTGGCGGACGCGGTGCAACGCGCCAAGCAAGCCGATCGCACGGTGGTAATCGTCACCGAAACCGACTGGCACGAGCGCGTCCCCGGCTATGGCTTCTGGTGGGACATGGCGACGGCGCACGTCTCCGAAATGCCGGAGGTGAACGCGGCGCGGCAGCAGTACGAGGCCGAGAAGAAGAACCAGCGGTATCTGATTTAGGCGATTCAGCGCAATCCTGATTTTTCCCTGTAGGGACACGATGTATGCCGTGTCCCTACGGATGGTTGGCAGGTGGACACGGCTCGCGCCGTGTCCCTACAAATGCACCTTACAAAAGCTGTGCCTCGTTAAAGATTTATTCCCCAAACGATAGGACTTCATGATGAAAGTCGGCATGTATACCGATAGTTTGCAGGATTTAGACTTCGCTGGTGTGCTGGACTGGGCGGTGGAACAGGGGTTGGACGCGCTGGAAATCGGCACGGGCAACTTCTCGTCCTCCCCGCACTGTGCGCTGGACGAACTGGCCGCCAGCGCCGAAGCCCGCGCCCGTTTCAAAGGCGCATTCGAGGAGCGCGGCCTCCTCCTCAGCGCCCTGAATTGCAACGGCAACCTGCTCGACCCGCA
>CAIPFY010000302.1 GCA_903864435.1 uncultured Chloroflexota bacterium
AGAAACACAATCCAATATACCTGTGCAGGTGAATGATGATACTCAACACACCATCCATGAACTGCGCACAGAACTCACAGATCTGCGCAAATCACTTCAGGCTTTCATCAATGACTGTAAACAGAACCGGATTTATGATCCAACTACAGAAAAACCTTCCTCAGATAGTGTCGAAGTCGATAATGAACTCATCGGCAACATTCTCATGGATTTTAGTTTAGATTCTGACCGCTAAGTACCACACACTTTCCCAACCCTACAATTCATACCGATTGGTTTGGTTAAAGCATTGCTGGCATTGACAATTAGCAGTCACTATATTAGTATATCTATTACCTAACCTGATTTCTAGGCAATCGAACGAAGAAAGGCGGACTCAACGATGCAATTCAACATAAATCGCGAGTTCTTGAAAGAGAATGTAGCAAACGGGCTGATCATGTTTCTGTTGGCGATCATGGTCATTCTGGTGCCAAATGGAATGGGCACAAAGCGGAATCAGACATCAGAACCCGTGGTTCCATCTTCAATTGGAAATGTCAGGGAAGCAACGCAAACCGATTCCGGAACCGGTGAACAGGGCATGCAAGTCGCCTCTTTAGAACCGGGCAACGCTGCGCTGATGATTGTGATGGCATCACTCATGGGGTGGATTGTGCTCGGTGTCGTGTTGCGGCCAGCAATCGTGCAAGCCGCTCGCAGTCTACCGCCCGAAGCCCTTGAAGTCCTTATGACATCGGTGAATGCTTCAATACAGATCGCCTCCAGTGCTGCACTAAAAACCCCGACTGTTCTCGATGATGCAGTTGTATCCGAACTAGCTTCGATGATCACTGCATTACAACGCGAGATCTCCCAGAAACCTAAAACACCGCCATAGATAATGGCACCGCACAATAACTGAAACACACAACAACAGCGCCCTCACTGAGAGGGCGCTGTTGATTAAGACACATCACTATAGGTGTTACACGATTTAATGGTTTTAGGAAAACTCACCTAATTAGAACGAGCAATATAGCGTCATCGACATAATATACATCCGAACCCCAAACCCTAGCGTGTATCCCGATCTAAAGCTCATCCTTCTTAGATAACGATCTCAAATGCAAGTGTATTTGGTTCCACGCCTCGTTGATGGCCTGCATTCGTTCAGTCGCCCCCGGCGACTGGTCGGCATCCGGGTGATGCAACCGCGCCTTCACGCGGTAGGCGCGTTTAACCTCATTGAGCGAGGCGCTGTTCGCCACGCCGAGCAGCGTGTAAAAATGCTGCAAGGGGTCGGGTGCAGCGTAAGCCGCAGCAGGGGAATGTGCTTCGGCAGTATGCGGGATGAACCCCGCCACCTTCCGCACGCCCAGCAAATACTTGTTGTTCTCAAAAGTGGCGTAATCCCCGCTGAGATCAGCCAGATTCACCACTGCCCCTGCGCGAATCCGCCGGTCGCTGCCAATGACCACCGGCAGGATTGCAATCCCGTCCTCGCGGGTCTGGTAGGTGTACACCTTGCCGCCATAGGCGATCAGCAGGAGGCGCAGCGCATCGGACATCAACGCGCTGTGTCCGTCATCCGTCAGCAGGTCGAACGACACGATGAACAGCGTGTGCATGTCGCGCTGGGTGTTCGCGTTCAGCGCCTTCTTGATAAACCCCACCGACAGCTCGCCGGCCAGCAAGTAGACAACAATCTCCTCGCGGAAACTGGGTTGTGCCACTTCCACCAGCAAGCGCCCTTCATCCATCACCTTCACGCTGCGTACATGGTCAGTCTGGCGTAAGGCGTCTACGAGATACCGGAAAACAGTCTGCAAGGCCACTGCGCTATCCTCGGAACACAGGCGGTATGAAAGCCACCAATTAAAAGGGCGCACGAATGCGCCCCGAACTCGTCATGAAATGTTTCGAGTCTAACTCTCGATCACCTTATCGTCAATCAACTGCTGCTGCACCTTCTGACCACGCGGGTCGAAGGCGAAATGCTGACCGTGCAGCTGAAATTCCATATCCTGCATGGCGCGGCCTGCGCGGTTCTTTTCGACGGTAAACACCACCCAGTCGCGGAACTGCTTGGCGGTGTAGGGATTAAAGGCCACATGATCCTTCGAGAGGATGTGGTACTTGTTGTTCATGATGATGGCGATGTCGGACTCGTAGTCCAACGCGCTGCTGCCACGCAGGTGAAACAGGTGGATGCGCTTGCTTTTCAGACCTTCCCGATCCGCCGCCACGATAGACCACACCGGCACATCCAGCGACAGGGCGATGTCCTTCAGCCCTTCGACAATGATCGTCACCTTATCGTTTTCGTCGCGGGGGCGCTCCGGGTAAACGGCGATCTTCTGCAAGTAATCCACAAAAACGGTGACATTCCCGCCGGTGGCATCGCACAACCGCGCCGTCATCTCTTTAATGGCTTTGAGCGTGGTCACGGCAGGGCTGGCTTTCACCAGAATCATGCGATCCGCATACCGCGCCATCCGCCCCAGCGCCGGAGCCGTCTTGGGGTTCTCTTTCAGAATGGCCTGAAGCGACCCCGCCGCCCCCGGATCGCGTCCCATAAAGCCTTTGGCGCGTTCCGCCACAATAATCTGATACAGATCGCGCAGCTTAATCCCCCGGCTCAGGTCAATTTCCGGCGGATTCACGCTCTCCATGCACAACAGGCGGTGCATGAGGTGCGTCTCGGTATGTTCATAGGATAGGTAAAAAGCATATTGATCCGGGCGCATGGCGATATTGCGGGCGATTTGCAGCGTGGCAATCGTCTTACCAATCCCCTGAGCGCCACCCAGCAAGATCAATTCGGTCTTTCGCAACCCGCCGCCAATAAACCCGTCCAACGGATCGAAACCGGTGGACATGGGAACATAATCCACCAGATCGCCCTGAATCACGCGATCATTGGCTTCATTCAAGACCTGTGTGAGAGTACGCGGCAAATGAGCAGCATTCCGGTTGCTCGGCGATGGCGCGGCGGGCTTGGAAACCTGCGGCGTGGAAACCGCTGGCGCGGGGGTGGGTACGGCACGCTGCGGCATCGGAGGACGCACAACGGGCGGTTCTGGAATGCTGTTATCGTTCGGATCAGGGGGAAGATCACCCGTAAATCGTCGAGTTGCCATGCCATTACCTTCGATTGGTCTTGTTCTGTGGACTGTTCAGGCTTTCCCTTATAATACACAAGGGTTGACTTCATGCAAAATGGACACTTTGATTGTAGTCGGATTCAAGGTGAAATTCGCGCTTCCAAACCATAATATTACCCGTTCTTAATGCTTGGCGCTTCAATAAATCCACTCTTACGTTTCCCCTCATTAAGGGTTTATTCACAAACTGATAAAAACCGTGCTAGAATGCTTGAGTGAGGTGGTCGTAGCAGGCATTCGAGTGTCAGTGCCGACGGCGGCCAAAAGTCAATACCACATCGATTACGCGAGGGTACCAAGTTGATACAGGAACTGATGAGCCGGGCTGACCAACGCGGATATCTGACCTTCGACGACGTTTTAGAAGTGCTGGATGAGGATGGTGATGATGTTAATGCGATTGAATCCATCCTTTTTGAATTAGATGAATTAGGTGTGGAAATCCGGCAGGAAAGTGACCCGCCTACCCGGATAGGAATGAACTTAAATTTTAACTTTGGGGACGATGCTGATATGGAATTTGAACCTGAAGAACTGCCGCAAGACCCCGGCGTGGGTGACATTAATGCCGTTTCCGCAGATGACCCCGTAGGCCTGTATTTCCGTCAGATGGCGCAGGAACCCCTGCTCACTGCACAGGAAGAAATCGAACTCGCCCGCCGCATCGAAATTGGCAAAGAAGCGCGGCGCAGCGCCAACCGCAGCGGCGCACGCGAAACGAACGGTGTGGCGTGGACAGGCCACATGGAACGCATGGTGCAAGATGGACAGTCGGCGCGTGAACATCTGGGACGCGCTAACACCCGCCTTGTGGTGAGCATCGCCAAGCGTTACATGGGACAGGGGTTGCCCTTTCCTGATCTCATTCAGGAAGGTAATGTCGGCCTGATGCGTGCGGTGGATAAATACGACTACAAGCGCGGAAACCGCTTCAGCACCTACGCGACATGGTGGATTCGGCAAGCGATTACCCGTGCGCTGGCGCAGAAAACCCGTACCATCCGCATCCCCTTGCACATGACCGAACGCATTCGCCAGATGTACCGCACCGCGCAGCATCTGGAGCAATCGCTAGGGAGACGCCCATCCCCCGAAGAAATCGCGCTAGAAATGGACTTACCGGCAGACAGTGTGCGCGGCATGATGGATGCCAGCCAGCACGCGATTGCGCTGGAACGTCCAGTAGGCGATGACGGCGACAGCGAATTCGGGGATTTCATCGAAGATCAGGAATCGCCCAGCCCGGTTGAAACCGCCACACAACACCTGCTTCAGGAAACAATTGAAGAAGTATTGAGCGAACTCACGCCGCGCCAGAGCCACATTCTGCGACTGCGCTTCGGTTTGGGCGGCGGCGAACCGCACACCCTCGAAGAAATCGCCAACAAGTTCGGCCTCAGCCGCGAACGCATTCGCCAGTTGGAGAAGGAAGCCCTGCGCAGCCTGCGCCACCCGCGTCTGGCACACAGCCTGCGCGATTATCTGGGTTAAGCTATTCCTCGCTTTATCACTCCAAACAAAAACCGGGCTTCATAACCCGGTTTTTTATTGCCTGCGAACGGATAGACGGAGCTAGGCGAAAGAATGCGTGCGGTTAATCAGGTTTTGCGCCCGCGCATACGCCATCAACTCGTCGCGGAACTTGGGATGCGCGATGTTGATGAGCGCCTGTGCGCGTTCCGAAATCGAACGCCCGAACAAATCCGCCACACCGTATTCGGTGGCGACAAAGCGCACATCGTTGCGCGAGGTCGTCACGCCGGAACCCGGTTTTAGCTGGGGGCTGATCCGGCTGATGGTATCGTCCTTCGCCGTGCTAGGCAGCGCGATGAACGACATGCCGCCTTTGCTGCGCGATGCACCGCGCACAAAATCCACCTGCCCGCCCACGCCCGAATAGAACTTGGGGCCAATGCTGTCGGCACACACCTGCCCGGTCAAATCCAATTCGAGCGCCGAGTTGATAGACACCATCCGGTCGTTCTGCGAGATGATGAACGGATCATTCACATACTCGGTGGGGCGAAACTCGAACACCGGATTATCGTGAATAAAATCGTACAATTCCTGCGTTCCCAACGCGAAACCAGCCACCACTTTGCCCGGATGCAGGGTCTTGGCGGCGTTGGTAATCACCCCCGCCTCGATCATCTGCATCACACCATCGGAGAACAATTCGGTATGAATACCGAGGTTCTTGTGGTTGGTCAGGCGGCGCAGCACCGCATCGGGAATACCGCCGATTCCCATTTGCAGAGTCGCGGCGTCCGGCACATATTCGGCGATATACGCAGCGATTTTATCCTGCGTGGGCGAAGTCGGCTCCACCTGAAGCGTAGGCAGTTTGTAATCCACCTCGATAAAGTAGTCAATCTGGTTTACGTGGATGAAGCTATCGCCCAACGTGCGCGGCATATTCGGGTTGACTTCGGCGATCACCATGCCGGCACTTTCGGCAGCGCCTTTGGTCACGCCCACTTCCACGCCATACGAACAGTAGCCATGCTCATCCGGCGGGCTGACATGAATCACAGCCACATCCAGCACCAGACGACCGGAACGAAACAATAGCGGAATCTCGTGCAGGAACACCGGCGTGAAATCGGCGCTGCCATCGTTCACCGCCGCACGAATCTTGGGGCTGATGAACAGGCTGTTCACGCGGATATGGTCAGCCATCTCAGGGCGGATATAGTTGCCTGCGCCCAGATCAAGCACCTGCACCAATTCAACCGCCTTCAATTCTTGATAACGCTCACACAACGCCTGTAGGAAATGCTGGGGCGTGGAGCAATTGCCCGTCAGGAAAACGCGCTGACCAGAGAGTACCTTGCTTGCGGCTTCCTCTGCGCTAATACGGCGCTGATGCCAGTTATTCATGCCTTCACTCCAACTTCTGAACCATAATCGTAATCGAGTCTAATGAAAAGACTTCCCGTGCAATAGTGACGAATATCCCTACCCACAAAGACATTCGATACTACAACATCTACCCTGACAACCCTACAATAGAGTGGAGTGACACGCCATCGTGAAAGGAAACAACCATGTTGAAGCATGTATTGGTACCACTGGATGGCTCGAAATTAGCTGAGGATGCCATTAAGCATGCGCTAGATTTGCTCGGCCCCGGCGGGAAAGTTACGCTGGTTTCCGCTGTAGACGTGCCCGAAGTCCCCATCTACGGCTACTATCCGCCCACCACCGTGCCGGACTATGAATCGGCGAAGGACGAGCTGCTCCCACAGGCGAAAAGCTATCTGGAAAGCGTCGCCGCTGGCTTGGGAGAGATGGGTGTTACCATTGCTATCGAGGCGCAAGTGGGCGAACCGGCGCACGTCATCACCGAATTCGCGCAGAAATTCCATGTGGATGCGATCGTGATGTCCACGCATGGCCGTTCGGGATTAAGCCGCTGGCTTTTTGGGAGCGTCACCAACAAAGTTCTCAGCGCCAAGCCCTGCCCGGTCTATGTGGTTCCCAGCCACCAACCGCAGGCGGGAGAAGCACAAAGCTAAGTCAGGACAAACAAACGGACAGCCCCAACAGGCTGTCCGTTTTCGTTTCTGCGCGAAACAATCACTCGGATGAGGATTCTTCCGACGGTGTGCCCGAGTCCGAGTTGGGCGGAACCAGCTCCCGAATGTTGTGCTTGACCGCGTAAGCGGCGGCTTCGGCACGGTTCGATGCACCGATCTTGGCAAGCACGCTGCTCACATAATTGCGGACAGTGCCTTCGCCCAGATACAGCTTGATGGCGATTTGCCGGTTGGTCAGGCCATCCGCCACCAGCGCCAGCACCGCCATCTCCTGCGAAGTCAGGTTCGCAAAAGCCGCAGCATGTTGCGCTTCGTTCGCCTTCCGCATTTCAGCGAACACTGTCGCCGTCATCGCCGGATCAAGCATACCCTCGCCCCGGCTTACACGATCCACCGCGAGAATAAGTTCATTATCCCCGATCCGCTTGAGGATATACCCCGAAGCCCCAGACTGAATGGCGGCAAACAGCAATTCATCTTCGGCATAAGAAGTCAGCATAATCACTTTGCAACCGGGAACCAGTTCCACGATCTGACGGCAGGCTTCGATGCCGGACACACCGGGCATACGAACATCCAGCACCGCCACATCCGGTTGTGTTTCCTGCGCTCGTGCCACCGCTTCTTCGCCGGTTCCCGCTTCTGCGATCACCCGAAACCGCCCCTGCCGTTCCAGCAGGGCACGCAATCCGGCACGAACGACAGAGTGGTCATCTGCAATGAGAATTCGTACCTGATTGGTCATATTTATCTACCAAATGAAGTATGCCATATCGAGATTTCAAGTTACAATCTACGCAACAGCAAGTATATACAATAGAAACTACCCAATGAATAGTGATAACAATCACGAAAAAATGAGTACAGGTATCATCTTAGCGCAGTTGAAAGAAATTGCTGCCGCCGTCATGTACGCGGCTGAAGGAACCTCGCTGCAACAAGTGCTTGAACGCATCGCGCAAGTCTCGAAAGACTTGGTAAAGGTTCGCTTCTCGGCACTGGGCGTCCCCGATGGGCGGGGCGGCCTGCGCTACTTTGAAGTGGCCGGCATGACGCCCGAAGAACGGGCGGTCATGTCGCGCTTACCCACCGGGCGCGGTCTGCTCGGCAGCATTATGACCGACCGGAAAAATCTTCGCATCGAGCGTATGCAGGATGACCCACGCTCCGCCGGATTCTGTAAAGCGCATCCCATCATGACGAGTTTGCTAGGCGTTCCCATTCAAATCGGGAAGCAGTTGTTCGGCATCCTCTACCTGTGTGACCGCGAGGATGGGCTGCCGTTCACGCAGGAAGATGAATGGGTGGTCGAAACGCTGGCGGGCTATGCGGCACTCGCCATCGCCGGTTCCCAGCTGCGTGAACAGCAGAACCGCCTAACCCTGATGGAAGAACGCGAACGAATTGGCATGGAACTTCACGACGGCGTGATTCAATCGCTGTATGCCATCGGGATGCACCTCGATTTGATGCGTATGAACGGCGGCGGCGGCGAAAACGAACTGATGGTCACTATTCACAGCCTGAATGACGTGATCGAGGACATTCGCCGCTATATTATGAACCTGCACAGCAGCGACATGCACCAGAAAACGGTGTATGAACGCTTACAGGACATGCTCAGTCGGCTGCACACGCCCGACAACTTAAACATCACCCTCGCCGCCACGCACGACAAACCGCTGTTCACGCCCGCCACCTTTGAGGCCATCTGCCAGATGGCAAACGAGGCGATCAGCAACGCGGTGCGCCATGCAGAAGCCACGTCCATCACCGTGTCTACGGAAGAAGCCAACAACTGGTTCGGCATCGTCATCGCGGATAACGGCAAAGGCTTCGACGCGAGCGCGATTGCCAGCCATAACGGGCTGGGGCTGCGCAACCTTTACCAGCGTGCCGCGCTGCATGGGGGACAGGTCGCGGTGGATTCAGAACCGGGCAAAGGCACGCGGGTATCCATCCGCATTCCGATTCGGATGGTCTGAGCCATCCATCGCCATCTACAGTGGGCGGTTTTGATCTTCCTGTGCCAGTTCTTCCAGAAACGAGGGATTGGCAATCTCAAGTTGCGCCCGAACATTCAGCATGAGATGTTCAAAAAGCGCGGCGCGGCGGGCAGGAAGATCATACAGTCCCGCATTAATCCATTCGCACAATTTGCGCTCGCGCTCCAGCAGCCCGTCTTCGGCATCGGTTGGGTCAGCGGGGAACGGCACTGAGCGCCCCAGCACGTAATCCAACCGCTGCCATTCTGCCCGCAGCGGTTCAACGCCAGCGCGAAGCTGCCGCAGCACCAGCGCAATCGCTTCCCCGGCGATACGTGTTTCCTCCGCCAAACGCGCATCCCCGGCTACGGCGGGCTGCACACGCTCCTGCACATAGAAATGGACTGCCGCCAGAAGTTCTTCCAGCGTAGGACGGTCATACATCGTCGTTCACCCCCTGCTCGGCGATCAAACGCAGCATTTCCAACTGAAACTCCGCCGACTGCCGCCCTAGACTCGCCAGTTCCACACTCCGGTCATGCCCGCTCAAATGCCGCCGCGATTGCGCCAGACACAGAATCGCCCAGCGCAGATTCCCCCATACCGACCAGAAAGCCACCGCCGCCCGATTCACAGGCCGTCCGCCCGCCGCTTCATAGGCACGATAGAACGTCTCAGCAGATGCAGACATTCCCGCAAACGATTGATCGCCCCGGTGGTAACGCCAGTGTCGCAGGCTTATGCAGGCCAAATCCTCTGCCGGATCGCCCACATGCGCGAACTCCCAATCAATGATGCCTTCCAACCCGCGTGGGCTGATGATGAAATTGCCCAACCGGAAATCACCGTGCAGCACCACCGGAACCGGACACGCTGGCATGCGTTTTTCCAACCAGCGCAGCCCAAACTCCAGTGTCGGGTTATGGACGCCAAGACGCAGAATAGCCGCCCGCATTTCCGCCAGTGCTTCCTGCGCGGGGGAAAAGGTGGCGCGGGGCACAGGCAGCGCCGCCAGATCAGCATGGGCGCGATCCAGCGCATGAATACGCGCCAACTGCTCACCCAGTTGTGCCGGCAATCCCTTGCGTGCATCCACCAGATCAGCGCGTTCCAGAACCTCGCGCCCGATGGAACTCCCACTTACATAATCCATCACCAGAAACGGCGCATCCAGAATACACGGTTCCACACAGTAGAAGCGCGGCGCAGGCACCTGCACGCCCGCTGCTGCTGCTGCCCGAATCACCCGGAACTCCTGATCGCGGTACAAGGCACGATCGGCGTAGGTGGTCGCCAGATCACGACGCAGCACCCATGTTTGTGCCGTCCCATCCGGCTTCTTCAGTTCCACCAGCCAGCTTTCGCGGGACGTGCCGCCAGCCAACCGTTCCAACCGCGTCACATCGGCATCGGGCAACTCCAGCACAGCTTCCAGATACTCGGTCAATCGCTGACGAAAATCGGCATTCACAGCGCCCCTCATCGTTAAAAACTGACTAACAATGATTCTAGTCCGATTTCGGAATCCTGCCTGCGTTGGGTACACTCTCTTGAAAAAGAAATTTGTGGCTATCTTGGATTTCGCCGCACCCGCGCCCGCACAAGAGATCATCCGCCGGGTGCGCGACTTGGTTGACCAGCAGATTATCCCTAAGTGATTCTCCAGACACACGAAACGAGGCATTTGTACATGATACGCGCACGAGCCAGAGATTTAGGCGCAACCATCGGGCAGTTGCCCGTCGGCGCACACAACGCGATTACCGATGTGCCGGGGGTACGGGTCGGTCACAGTACCGTCATCGCCGACGCGCCGCACATAGCCCGCACCGGAGTCACCGTGATTTTCCCCCGTGCGGAATCCATCTGGGATGACCACGCGCCCGCCGGATTTCATGTCCTGAACGGGAATGGCGATTTCACCGGAACGCATTGGGTTGAAGAAGCCGGAATGCTTACCTCGCTCATCGCCATCACCAACACGCATCAAGTGGGCATGGTGCGCGATGAGATTGTGCGCTACAGCGTCGAACTCGGCGTTAGTGACTGGGTGATGCCGCTGGTCGCCGAAACCTATGACGGTTGGCTGAACGACATCGGCGCGTTCCATCTCAAGCCGGAGCATGTGCGCGAAGCCATCGCCAATGCCAGCAGCGGCGCAGTGCCGGAGGGCAACGTAGGCGGCGGCACAGGGATGATCTGCTACGAGTTCAAAGGGGGAATCGGCACCTCGTCGCGCATTGCCCGCACGCCGAACGGGGAGTTCGTGGTCGGGGCGCTGGTGCAGGCCAATCACGGCGATCGGCAACTCTTACGTGCAGACGGGGTAGCCATCGGGCGCGGCATCCCTTGCGAGCAAGTTCCCTCGGCATGGGACGAGCCGCGCCGCCCCGGTTCAATCATCGTGATCCTCGCCACCAACGCGCCGCTAATCCCCACCCAATGCAAGCGGCTGGCACAACGCGCCACGATTGGTCTGGCCCGCACCGGCTGTAACGGGCATAACGGCAGTGGCGATTTGTTCCTCGCCTTCGCCACCGGCAACCATGTGCCAGCCCACTCGGCGGACATCTGCAACCTGCAAATGCTCCCGCACAGCCACATGGACTTCATCTTTGACGCTGCCGCCGAAGCGGTGGAAGAAGCCGTCATCAACGCGCTCACCGCCGCCGAAACGATGATCGGGCAAAACGGGCGGGTAGCACATGCCCTGCCGCTGGATCGCTTTCAAGAGATGATGCGCCGTTAAGCATCCAGCAGTAAACGGTTGTTCAGCCCCCACGCCAGATACAGGGCGCGGAAAAACGCCTTGAACTGGGTGATGCAGTCGTCATCATCCGGTTCATGGTGCAGCAGGAACGGATAAAGCTCAAACGCATCCTCCGGCGATTTGGACAAACGCATCACTTCATCCGCGTTCATATCGCGCTGAATGACCTTGAACAGCAGCAGCAGCACCGAGGCATACGACGGGCGCAGGTGGCCGGAGAGAAACAGCAGTTCAAAGACCATATTGGTGTTGGCGGTAAACTCCCCCAACCGCCGCGCCAGCACACCCTGTTCGCTAAAATACGGCATTCCCGCGCCGCGCATCGGGTTCACCGCCGCGCCATCATGCTTCATTTCCTGAACAGCCTGCTTGAGCAGTAGCCAGATCAGCGTTTCATCGGTAGACGGCAACTGCCCCAACAGCCAAATCTCCGCCTTGCTGGAAATCGGATACTCGATCTGTCCGAAACATCCGAACGGCTGACCGCTGTGGTTGGCAGGGCAGCCCTGACAGTACGGTTCCAGCGGTTTGAGCGCCGCCGCCTCGTCCAGCAGGTCTTTGACCATGATGACCTGCGTTTCTTCTTCCCCGTCCAGCGTATTACGCGCCATCTCGAAACCGATTTCTTCCACCGGACGCAAATCGCCCGACTTGCGGAACAGGTCAATGACCGAGTGCGCCCGCTGGCGACCTTTCACCCGGTCTACGACACCTTCCGGCGTGAGAGTCTGCTTGGGGTAACATCCATATTCGATCAGAAAATCAATCGCCACACGCACCGCGCTTTCTACTGTCCGAAGGGAAATCGCCGCGATTATAACATAGGCTCACACGCGAAAACTCCAGCGGCGCACGAACGTCTGCTCCGCCGTGATCGTCACCACATTGAAACCCGGCTCTGGAAACGGTTCGCGCACCGTTTCGGATGACCCCGGCCACGCCCGAAACACCACCCACGCGCTAGGCGCACTGGTATACAGGATGCCATCACGCACCGTCGTCAAGCTCTGATGCACATGCCCGTAAAACACGCCCCGCAGCCGCCCCCGCAGCGGCAATAACGCCTGATGCAGTTCGTCCCCGTTGGTCGTCCGCATATACTCGTCCAGCCACGCCGAACCCACCGCCAGTATGTTGTGATGTACCCCCACCCACAACGGACGCGGGTCAGCCGGGTCGCAGGTCTGTGCCAGCCACGCCAGTTGTTCGCGCACCAAATTGCCACGTGGCGGCTCTGCCGGGCCGTTGCTATCCAGCACCACGCCCTGCACCCCGTTCCGGTTCACCTCATAGCAAAACGGCGCTTGGGGTTCGGCACGTCCCAGCAGTACGCGCTGCAACCCGTCGGCATCGTCATGGTTGCCCGCCACGTAGTACACCGGAAAGGGAATCTGACCGAGGATGGCGCGGGCATATTCATAGGCTTCCGGCACCGGATCATAAATCACATCGCCTGTGTGCAGCACAAAATCCGGCTCGAACGGCAACCGCCGGAGTTCGCGCACAAGGGCTTCGGCGGTTGCATTCGCAGCAGGCACACCGCCCTGCACGCCATAGTCCGAATCCGGGCTGATATGGGTGTCACTGATATGAACAAACGTGAGCAGCGCCTCAGACATGCCGGTTTATCCTCCGAAAAATAGGTAAGTGGTACAGTAGGCAGCAACCAACCATGCTGATTATAATAGCCATTATGCGTCGAATTGTTGCGATCCTCCTGTTCCTACTCACGGCCTGTTCAGGTGCAACCACGCCCGAATCGGTTAGTGAGCTACCCACGCTGGCTGAACTGCCCACGCTGGCAGCGACGGCGACAGCGACACCCGTCACGCCTAGCGCCACCCCCAGCGCCACGTCTACCGCCAGCGCCTCGCCCACCGTGACGATCTCTGTCACGCCGAGCGCCACCATCACGGACACGCCCACACCGACAGCCACCCTGACCCCCACCGCCTCCGCTACGCCGCTGCCCACAGCGGACAACGAAGGCTTGGCGGCATTAGCGGCGCTGGCGGCAGTTGCCACCGTGTTACCGCCCGCCCTTCTGCCCACTGCGCTCCCCGTCGTCCCCACGCCGATCACCGCCACAGTGATTTGCGCAGCACCTGCCAGCGGCGGATTCGGTGTGCTGGTCAGCAACGATCCCGCGCTCAATGCCGCGCTAGGCTGTCCGCTAGGCGGCACCATCTCCGGCAGCAGCGCCATTCAAGGTTTTGAACGGGGTGAAATGGTGTGGGTACAAGGCTCGCCGTCATCCATCTATGTGCTGGTCAACAGCGGGCGCTACATGCGCTATGACGACACCTTCAACGCGGCGGTTGATCCCGCCAGCGGGGGCGAAGTGCCGCCAACCGGCCTGCGGGAGCCGGTACGCGGCTTCGGAAAAGTGTGGCGAACCTTCCCGGACGTGCGGGCGGCATTGGGCTGGGCGATCAATGACGAAAGCGGCGGCAACACGGTGGAACAGGGTTTTGAGCGCGGACGCATGCTGTACCTCGTTCAGCGCGGCACAATCCTGATCGTGATTCAGGACGCCGGCAGTCTGACGGGCGGCACATGGCGTTGGTCAGCGGGTTCCCCCTAAACGGGCGGCGGTGGCCCTTCCAGCCCGTACTGCTGAAGGTCTTGCAGCAGGTTCAGCAAACTATACTGCGGCGCATATCCTAACCACTGGCGCGTGGCGCTGATGTCGCGTTTTTCGGGGCGCAACGCCGGATTCAACCCGTGCTGCACCGCCAGCGACTCGTAAGGCGCGTAGTATTTGCGGAACGTGGAACCGGCACCATCGGCATCCCACGCGGCTAAATCCGCATCGGTGTATTCGTAAGCGCCGTCCACCGTCAGCACCAGATGTTGATCGAGCGTTCCCTGCGCCAGCACGTTCAGGCTGCGAACAACCGACTGCGCCACATCATCAATATGCACCGCACCCGGCCAGAACCAGAGCGCCCATTCGACAAAATTGTTATAGGTGACGCGATTCCAGTACGGGATGAACGCACGGGGACGCAGGGTAATCACATTCAACAGGTGACGGTCTACATACCCCTGTGCGATGGCCTCACCCAGAATTTTCGTCTGACCGTATACCGTTTCTTTTTCCTCGACGCTGGAACTGGAAATATACACCATCTGCCGCACACCGGACTGTACCGCTGCCTCGAACACATGGAACGTGCCGGTGACGTTCAGCGACCAGAAATCAAAAACATCTTTTTCCTTGCGAAACTCATGAATGCCGTGCCACGCGGCGATATGAACCACCGCATCCACGCCGACCATGTGCGCTTTCAACGCCTCAAAATCGAGGATCGAGCCTTGAATGAACGTGCCGTGCCCATCCGTCGGCTGACGAAGATCCAACCGCAGCACCGTATGTCCCTGTTGTTCCAGCAGTGGGGTCACTACTCGTCCCAGATCACCCGCGCCGCCTGTGAGCAATATGTTCATGACTGTTGTTCCTCTAATTGCACAGTGAGTGCAATCTGTCCTTCAATGGTCGGCAGGCGGTCAACCAGTCCGATCTCCCTGAACACCGCATAGGCCGCCTCGAAGTTGGCGCGTGCCTGAGCGAAATGCGCACTGTTGCCAGCCACATTCCCCAGACACAGCAGCATTTCGCCTTCCGCCGCCCGGTCGCCCAATTCACGAACGAGTTCCAGCGTATCCTTATACGCATCCTTCGCCAGATCGTAATAGAAAAGCGCCTCAAAATCCGTTGCGGCACGCTGCCCCAGATCGTTGTATATATCGCCGATGACCCCCATCCGCAGCGCCGCTTCCGGCTTCTCGCCGATCAGCTTATAGATGGCGACGACTTCATGGAAGCATTTCAGCGCCTCGGCGGGCTGAACGGCAGCCACATAGGTATTCCCCAGATTGCTCAACCGGCTCGCCAGCCCACGCTGGTCACGCAGTCCCCGCGCCACCGACACCGCCTCTTTGTAGGCATCAATCGCGTCGTTCAATCGCCGCAAATCGTCATAAACCAGACCGAGGTTCGTCAGCCAGATGCCCCGCCCGCGCACATCCCCGATTTCCTGCGCGATCAACAATGCCTGATTAAGGTGCTGGATAGCAGCATCATGCCGCCCCACCTCGCGCAAAATATTCCCCATGTTGCCGAGAATACCGTCCTCGGTCAGGCGATCATTTTCGGTCTGAGCGATGGCGAGGGCACGTTCAAAACAGGACAGCGCCTCATCCGGCTGTTTGACGCGATAGTAAATCAGCGCAAGGTTGCCCAGATGACGACCTTCCGACGCAAAATCACCGGCTTGATGAGCGATCATCGCAGCCTGCTGAAGCGCATCAATCGCTTCGGGGAAATTCGCGTTTTGCAGCGCCGTGCGTACCACGCGCAGCAAGTGCATCGGGTCGGGGGCGTTCATTGCGGGCGCTCCGGCGGGATGGGGCGCTTCACCAGATTGGCAAGCAGCACCAGCGCCGCCAGCGCCAGCAAAACAGGCCACACCCATACCAGATCACGCGGGACAGGCGGCAGAATAGGCGCATCCGAAATCAGGTTCAACCGCATAATCGTGAACTG
>CAIPFY010000303.1 GCA_903864435.1 uncultured Chloroflexota bacterium
TCAATTGTGCATCGTGGAAAGCTCGTCTATGCGCGTGGCTTTGGGGTCACTAGCATCGAAGATGGGGGTATTCCGGTTACACCGGGGACAATCTTCCGAATTGGGTCAACATCGAAACCGTTGACCTCAACAGCAATCATGCGCTTAACCGCCTCCGGCTTACTAGAGCTTGACACGCCAATTGATGAAATTATGCCTGATTTGGAGTTGAGTGTTCCCGGCGCGGTGAAGGAGATCACTGTTCGCAAGTTGCTCTCACATACGGCTGCGCTCCCAACGGCTGCTGAACATTATGGTTCGCGTCAACCGGAAGGGCTGCGACAGGGCATCTATTCGGATGTGGCAGGGTATCCTCTTGTGGCGCCAGTAGGGAAAATCTGGAGCTATAGCAATCCGGGAATCAATCTCGCAGGCTACGTTGCGGAATTGGTTAGTGGAAAATCCTATACTCAACTCATGCAAGAACTGGTATTTGATCCGCTGGGCATGCAGAGGACAACGTTCGATCCAACGATTGCGATGACCTATCCGCTGGCGCAGTCGCACAAGCTGGACTCGCAAGGGAATTTGCAGGTCGAACACCATTATGCCGATAACACCATGCACTACCCTTCGGGATTTATCATGTCTACCGTGCTTGATCTGGCGAATTTTGCCATTATGCACGTAAGTGAAGGCCGTTTTGGGGATCAACAAATTCTTTCACCTGAATTTATCCAAGAGATGCACCAACCGCATGTTCGGTTCGCCTCATTCGACGATAGCGGTTACGGGTTGACATTATCCTCATACAACTACAAGGGCGTGCGAGTTATAGGGCATGGCGGGCGTATTAGCAGCTTTGCGTGCAGCTTTGAATTCGTTCCTGAAACGGGTTCAGCGGTTGTTATTTTGGCGAACAACTCGGCACTCTGGGGAAAATGCGAGTCCACGATCACGGAGTATATTCTCGACGGATTGCTGGATTTGCCGACAGAAGCCCCTGCTTTGACTTTTGTGAGTCCAGATCGCGCAATGTGGGATCGGTACGTGGGGTTGTATGTGGGTGCCAATACCGGTATGGCAGAAGTTTCTCGTGAAGGAGATATGCTGTTACTGGAATGGCAAGGGCAGAAAGTGCCGTTGAATGCGGTTCGCTCTGACCTGTACGCGGCACAAATGCCTGATGGTCAGGCCGTCCCTGTCAGTTTTACGCTTGAAGATGATGCGCCTGCTCGCTATATCAATCTGGTCATCCAGTCTGGTTTCATGGTGGCACTGGAAAGACTGGCTGTGGATGCAAACTTTGTGCCGGATGTGCGCTTATCGCAAAGCTATGTAGGCACCTATGAGAATCCACTTGAGAAGATGAGCGTCCTGTTGGAAGGAGACCAGCTTATTCTCCGTTCACCGCTGTTTCAGGGGGCCGCTTTCCCGATGCGTCCGGTAGGTAAGGGGCGATTCGTATTTCCAGTTGGATTGTTGACGTTTGAATCTCCAGACGTTCTCCTACTTGGCGGATCAATGCGCTTTGTTCGTGTGGCTTCTGAAAGCACACCCTAACCTGACAGATTAGTCTTCACGGAGAGGCGGGGCATCGTCGGCAGAGTCGAACACTTCAAAATATTTGAGCGTGTTTCCTATGCGTTCTAACCGCTGCTGTGCGAGATCATGCTGTTGTAAAAGCATGGCAGAGATGAAGGCGTTGAGGAGACTCAGCAGGGCTGCCGATGCCCCATGAAACCATACGCCGTGACGGACGACGAAACTGAGCGTGGCGCGGCGAGCAGCAGGCGATAGGGGGGTATCTGTGATGGCGATGACATGCGCCCCAACGCCGCGAGCAAAGTCCATGCAGCGAAGCGTGGTGGTTGCGTAGCGCCCGAAACAGATGGCAAATAAGACATCGTGGTTGCTGATGTCGAAAATTTGATCCACTAAATCGCCTGTGCCGGGTTCCAGTATGGTGCAGTTGGGGCGCATTTGCCGCACTGCCATGCCGAATGATCGCGCCACCGGTGCGGATGAGCGCAAGCCAATGACATAGACAGAATTGGCGGCAATCAGGCGGTCTACGCTTGCAGAAAAATCAGCAAGGTTAATTTCGTTCATCAAATTCTGGATGCTCGCGGAATCCGAAAGCATCAGTCGTTGGAGGAGCGCGGCGCTGTCGGTAGATTTTTCTTCGCCGTCTCCGAGTGTGCGCTTACCCAGTTCATAGGTTGCCGCAGATGTGGCACGACCAAACACTTGCTCCTGTAAGGCGGCCTGAAGGTCAGGGAATCCTTCAAAGCCTAGTGCCTGTGCGGTTCGAACGACAGTGGAATGGCTGACTTCGAGAATTTCGGCAATGCGGGCGGCTGATAGGTACAGTGCTTCTTCACTGGTGATGAAGAATTCAGCGACTTTTTGCTGGCTTTTACTCATGCTTTCGTACTGGTCACGAACGCGCTTGATGACAACCTCAGCATCTTTCATGTCGATCCCCTATAGTGAGTTTGCTTTGAGTGATAGCGTACCACGCATCAACGTGCCTCTCTATCCATTTGGGTTTTGGACTGATTAGCCATCATAGCCGCAGTGAATAATATAACCTTAATGGAATTAAATTGCCGGACTGCTTGCACACTCGTCCAGATAATGTTATCCTCGTCTTCATGAGCGCGAAACTGACACAACGGTGTTGTACTTTCTGTTGCTGGGATTCCTCCTATTGAGGGTCGCTGCTTCGCGCTTGCTGCTTTGATGAGCGCGCTGAGCCAATCCTCATGTGGGGTTGGCTTTTTTTATTCGCGCGGGTGATTTACTGGTTGTTCTAGTGGCGCCAGTATTGTTGGTGTTTTCTATTCAACTGTGAGGAGTGCAATGTTCACAAAGCGTTTGTTGACCGTTCTGTTGGTTTCTGTGCTGTTTATTCTGGCAGTGGCGCCAGCAGCAGCGCAGGAAGGTGGAAATCTTCGCTGGTCACTGGAAGGTATCAATGATTTGGTATCGCTTGATCCGGCGAAGGCCAGTGATTCTCAAGGGTTTACCGTAATTGGTTTGCTCTACGGTGGGTTGGTGCGGCTAGATGGCGATTTGAACGTCATTCCCGAACTGGCTGAAAGCTGGACGGTTTCGGAAGACGGGCTGGTTTACACATTCACACTGCGGGAAGGCGCTGCGTTCTCGGATGGTTCTGCGGTAACGGCTTCCGATGTCGTTTGGTCGCTGACACATGCACTAGACCCGGCGACAGGCGGATGGACAGGGCCGTTCTATCTGTCGAATATTGCCGGAGCCAATGAAGTTGCTTCAGGTGGTACTTCGGAGCTTTCTGGTGCTGTAGCAGTAGATGATCGCACCGTGCAGATTACCATTCTGCAACCGTCGGCCTATTTCTTGAGCCAACTGACATTTGGTTCGGCGAAAATTGTCTCCAGCAAACAGGCTACGACGGATGCGCAGTGGGAAAACAATCCCCTGAGCAGTGGTCCGTTCCAGTTGAAGGAATGGAATCATGGACAAGGCATTGTTCTGGTTCCGAACCCGGGCTACTACCAGAAGTCACCGCTGGCTTCTATCACCATGCCATTCATTCAGGATAGCGAGACGGCCTACCAACTGTATCGTACCGGTCAGCTCGACATCATGGGCAGCCAGCAGAACGGCATTCCTTCTGTGCATGTCGCTGAAGCAGAGGGACAGGCGGATTTCCGTTCGACCTCGTTGTTTGCGGTGCGTTATGTGGCGTTCAACAACAAGTTAGCTCCGTTCGATAATGCTGATGTACGCCGTGCTTTTGCGCTGGCGCTTGATAAGCAGACGTTGGCGAATGATGTGTTGGCTGGCACAGTTGTAGCCGCTGACCGGATTCTGCCGCTTGGCATTCCTGCGTCTGAACTTCCAGTTACCTCGCTGAGTTTTGATCCTGCTGCTGCGAAGGCGGCGCTGGTCGCGGCTGGAGTCACACCTGAAACGATAGGTACCGTTAAGCTCACCTACGGCGTTGAGGGCGATAACGAGCGCGTGGTCACGGTGTTGCAGGCCATGTGGAAAGAAAGTCTCGGCATTGATGTGACGCTGGAGCCTCTGGAATTGAGTACTTTTAGCGCACGGCTGAATGAGACGACTCAGACCCCGGAAACTGGCCTCCAGATGTACTACAGTGTGTGGGGCGCGGACTATCCCGATCCACAGAACTTCCTCTCTCAGCAGTTGCGTACCGATGTTGGCAACAACAACGGTCATTACTCCAATACGGAATTTGATGCACTGGTTGATCAAGCTGATGTGTTGACGGGCGATGTAGCGACCCGGTTGGGACTGTATAATCAGGCCGAACAGATCGCTGTCAGTGAAGTGGGCTGGTTGCCGCTGTTCAACCCGCGTCTGAACATTCTGGTCAATCCTAAAGTGGTGGGCGTCGTGTTCAATGGTCAGGGGCTTATCATTCCTGACTTCGCCGCCCTGAACGTTTCTGCATAGAATCTTCGTCTCAATCAGTCACAGGTTGGGCTGCCCATGAATGATAGGGCAGTCCAACCTGTGCATCAGTAGATTGCGGTAGGGTATGGGGAATGTGATCTTACGGCGGTTCGTCAGCCTGCCATTTGTCATCTTCAGTATCACCTTCATCACCTTCTGGGTTGGATTTCTTGCTCCGGGGGATCCCATCTTGTCCATGATGGGGGGGCGAAATGACCAAGCAACCTACGAACGGTTGCGGCATTTGTATGGGCTGGATCAGACATGGAATGACCAGTATTTTCGGTATCTGGGCGGGCTGTTGCGCGGAGACTTAGGTCTCTCGTTTCGCTATCAGGGGCGCCCCGTTGTGGAAATTGTTTCCGGCGGGATACCTGTTTCTGTTTCACTCGGCGCGGTGGCGCTGGTTCTAAGCCTCTCGATAGGGGTTCCGGTCGGCATCTGGGCGGCTCTTTGGCAGAACACCACCGCCGAACGGCTGAGTATGGCTGCGATGCTGATGCTGTATTCCATTCCAAGTTTTGTGTTAATCCCAATCTTTCGATGGGTGAATTACCAGTTTTATGCGCGGGGATGGCCGTCGCTGCCGGTTGCGGGTTGGGGGCAACCTGAGCATTGGATTATGCCGGTACTGGTGCTGGCGGCAGCGAGCGTGGGGTATATCGCCCGATTGACTCGCGTTAGCATGTTGGAAGTGCTCAAGCAGGATTATTTGCGAACGGCCTACGCAAAAGGGTTAGGGCAAAACCGGATTTTATGGGTTCATGCTTTTCGCAATGCGGTACTGCCCATTATTACGGTGGTTGGGCCATCCGTTGCGTTTTTGGTGACGGGTGCTTTCGTGGTTGAAAATATATTCGCTATTCCCGGAATTGGCTTTTTATCGGTGCAGGCAATCCAACAGCGCGACTATCCGGTTATCCAAAGCACAACGGTTATTCTGGCTGCCGCTGTAGTGCTTATGAATCTGATTACGGATCTCCTGTACAGCCTGCTTGACCCTCGCATTCGAGTAGAAGGCTAGAATGGCTGGCAAAACACAGGCTCGTGATCGTTCATTGTGGATGACGTATTGGCTCCGGTTGCGTTCTAACCGGGCATCTGTAGTTAGCTTAATCGGTCTGATTCTACTGGTGGGGCTGGCCGCATTTGGCCCGCTTATTTATACAAAAAGCGCGATTACGCCCGATTATAAGGCGATCAATGCGCAACCACTGGCTGCGCATTGGTTCGGAACCGACAATCTGGGACGGGATACGTTAGCGCGTTTGTTGCTGGGGTTGCGCGTTTCGCTGATCGTCGCTTTTTACGTGGAAGGGCTAAACATCCTGCTCGGTGCTACGCTCGGCTTACTAGCCGGTTATTTCGGCGGCATTCTGGATGTGCTGGTAACGCGGTTGGCGGATATGCTGTTTGCGTTTCCCGGTTTGCTTCTGGCAATTCTTGTGGCTGCATCATTTGGCGCGGCTGTGACTGACCGATTCGGGGGAATTGGGAGACTGCTGCTTGTCGCGGGATCGCTGAGCCTCGTCAGTTGGCCGCTGATGGCACGCCTTGTTCGTAGCCAAGTGCTGGTTCTCCGTGAACAAGAGTTCGTGGTTGCATCCCGTTCGTTGGGCGCAAGTGACGCATGGATTATCGTGCGGCATATCCTGCCAAATGTTGCAGGGTTGATTGCGGTGAGTAGCACACTGGATGTCGCCGGCGTGGTTGTCAACGAGTCCGTGTTAAGCCTTCTCGGACTGGGAATACAACCGCCTGATCCCAGCATCGGTAAGATGATTGTGGATTCGATGCCCTTTCTTGAAGCGAATCCGTTGCAAGTGTTTTTGCCCAGCGCGGCATTGATGTTGATTGTGTTGACCGTTTCTTTTCTAGGGGACGGGCTTCGGGATGTATTTGATCCGCGAAGCCTGCCGTGACCCCGATTTATAAGCGGAAAAACGCGACTGTTTCGATGTGATAAGTTTGAGGGAACATATCTATCGGTTGTGCATCCAGCAAATGATAGCCAGCAGCGGTGAGTAATTTTGCGTCACGGGCTAATGTGGCGGGATCGCATGACACATAAACAACCCGTTCAGGGCGCAAGCCTATCAAGGCTGCCAGTGCTGCGGGGTGCATCCCTGTCCGGGGCGGATCAATAACAGCGGCCTCGAAACGATCCGTTAGTGTAGGCAGAATGCTTTCTGTCGTGCCTTCGTGGATGATGATGTTGGTATGCGCCGAGAGGTTATGGCGGGCATCCGCAACAGCCGAGGGTGCGCTTTCGACGGAATGCACCGTTTTCGCGGATTCAGCGAGAAATGCAGTAAATAAACCGACGCCGGAATACAGGTCGAGTACCGTTTCCGTTCCGCTTAACTCCAACCGATTCAAAACATAGCCGACCAGTGCTTCGGCCTGTGGGATGTTGACCTGAAAAAAGCTACCCGCAGTACAGCGAAAATCATGCCGTTTGATTGTGTAGTGGAATACGGTTTCGCTGCCGATGGTACGTCCGGGGTCATCGTCGCTTGTGCCTGATTCCA